>NZ_JCAKMY010000024.1:0-56933 GCF_059515845.1 Acinetobacter sp. CY79 | reverse complement strand
AACGTATTCAGCGTCATAAATCATTAGTCCAAATTGCATCACGTGGTAGAAGCTCAATGGGCTGGTTTTATGGCTGTAAATTACATATTGCGATGAATCAATTTGGTGAAATTGCTTGTTCTGCTTTATCGAATGGATATGTTGCTGACATAAAAATGGTTGAACAATTGGTTGCTGGTATAAAAGCAAAACTTTATGGGGATCGAGGTTACATCAGCCAAGAATTAAAAAGTAGGTTACAAGATCAAGGTATTGATTTGATTACTTATCATCGGAAGAACATGCGGTCTGTTGAGCTCAGTGTGCCAGATGAATATCACTTAAAACAGCGCAATAAAATAGAAACGTTATTCAGCCTATTGAAAGGTCAATACAATTTAGTGACGAGTGAAGCACGCAGTGTTCGTGGATTTCTCAGTGGAATTTACGCCTCGTTATGTGCATATCAATTAACCCATCGAAATAAGCCAACAATTCAAATTATTGATTCATCGGCTTAAGCAGGATTCGGGTTATATTAAACAGTTCACACGTTTTGGATTTATGCTGTGATTCTTTATAAAACTGCATGACTTTTTCGCGTAGATCGACAGAATATGTTTTTGGCATGATCCTAAATCTTAGTGTTTTTTCTATTGTAGCTCATATTGGATTTTTAGCTATATTGAACATTCTGTTGCATCAATAATAACCCAATTAAAGTGTTCATCTGCTGTGGTGATAGATCGTTTTGGAAGCGTAAAACGCCTTGATTTCATCAACGCATCCTCAACCTTTTTTATGGTTCGATTCACGTTACTCTCAGCAATATGATAATGCGCCGCCAATTCTAGCTGAGTGTTGTAGTTTCTTAAGTAATTGAGCGTTAACAACAATTGATCCTCAAGCGCTAATGTATGAGGACGCCCTGATTTCTTTTTAAGTGATTCTGCTTTTGCTAAAACCTCGACCATTTCAGTAAAAACTTGCCGAGGTACGCCAACCAAGCGTTTGAATTCAGAATCTGAAAAATGGTTTAATTTCTGATATCTCATGACATTTATATGGGGATAGTTTTTACTTTCGCAAGAGGTCTAGTGTGTGAAATCAATTTCTTCAACTATAAGATTTAAAAACAAATAGTCTGCTTATTGACAGTTAGTAAATAATCTAACCATTTATCCAGTATTTCTACAAATGAATCAAGATTAATCTCATCGTGATAGGCATCGCCAAATCGCTCTTTAAAAATAATATGATCTTCTTCAATAATTGCTTTAGCAGAACCATTCCAATTAGCAAGTTCAACTTTCCGCATTATATTTTCAAGTTTATATAGCTTAATGATACTTAATATTCTATATATTGAGTCAGTTGTATTAAATGAACCTATAAAATTAGCTGTATCACTCCAATATTTTTCTTCGCCATTTTCAAGCGTCTGTGTAATGGTCAAGTAAGGGAAATGAATGATTTCACCACCCTCATATTCTTGAGTCCAATTAAAAAAAAACTTCACTTTCATGAATACTAATCCTGCATTAAACCTGATTTATAACGCAGAATCATTTCATCTACCGCATAAACAATATCATTATCTTCAGCACTCAAATTCAAATCTATCGCAATTTTTTTCATATCCCTCATATCTTTATAAGTAAATTTTCTTAAAAAAAGATCTAAAATCACATATCTGACTTCATCAATCATTTTATTTTTGGAAGTGCTTATCAAAATTTCTTTCAGTCGTTCTAATTGCGCATCTTTTATCTTCTCGAAATCAAAATACAAGTGGAACACAAACCATTCAACACCTTTGGTCTTTAGTAAATCTTCATCCGATAAAACTTTCATATAAAAAATAAATATATCACCAGGAAAACTTTCCGCTAAAAGCATACTATATTCAATTTCATGTACAAGATTATTTAAAAACTTACTATTGCCACTTTTACCTTTTCTAATAAAAACTTCTTTTTCAATATGATCTAAATTCACATATTCTCCATAAGTATATTCAACGTTTTAAACAACACTTCTATCTACTTTTTTCTTGAATTAATAAAAACTCCGCCATCAACTGATTTGCCCAAGAATAAGTATGTTTAACCTCTTCATAGATACCACAATGACTTCCTTTTTTCGTTGTGATAACGACAATATTATCCATTTTTTTAATCATATCTTTATAAGATTCTAAGTTTTGAATATGACAGGTCATCTTCTGCATTTAGAATCCTCAAAGGTATTTTGACATTTCACATTCATTTTAGTTCATGTACGAAAGCTATGTAACCCGAATCCTGCTTAAGGCAATGAGACAATTCATCTTAAGATTTATGCATCATTTTGATCATAAAAAAGTATTTACCTTGATCTGATAGCACTAAAAATTAATCATAAAATTACATTTAGCTTATGATTTTAAAGAAAAATCCTTATCCGCGATTCGGGTTATGTAAAAGTCATTCCCTGATCAGCATATTCAACTGTTTTAACTTAATTAGATGGCGCTTGAGCCATTCTTTGCCCCATTAAAGTCGCCAAAGCTTCAATACCACTTTTCGGACGGATCATCACTTCAAAATCAATCATTTGCCCTACATCATTAAAACGAATCATATCAATCCCTTTTAATTTTTTATCGCCAATATTCGCAGAAAACTCTAATACAACATTTAAACCATCCTCAGAGTAAAACTCACGGTGATAAGTGAAGTTTTCAAAGATTTGAATCACATTGCTTAAAATAAAAAATACAATTGGCTTACCTGGATAAGGATTAAATGCAACAGGTGAACGAAACACAATATCATCCGCCAATAGCTCATTGAGAATAGACATATCTCAGTTATTTAACATTTCATGCCAGCGTGCAATTGATTGTTGAGTCTGTTGAATCGCCATATAAAATTCCTTTTTTAATTCATTAATTATATTTTTGCAAAAAGTTGACTCCTCTTTGATCATGTTGAGTCAAAGAGGAGTCAGATCAATTAAATGATTACTGCCAATTCAGCCCCTTGGCGAATCGCACGTTTTGCATCCAATTCACCTGCTTCTTTAGCACCACCAATCAAGTGAACAGACTTACCTGCTTGCTGAAGTTGATCAAACATCGCCGTGAATGATTCCTGACCTGCACAAATCACAACATGATCAACGTCAAGCACCGACGACTGACCATCGACTAATATGTGTAAGCCAGCATCATCAATTTTTTCATAGCTCACGCCCGGGATCATATTCACATTGCGATTTTTTAATCCTGTGCGATGAATCCAACCTGTCGTCTTACCTAATCCTGCACCTACTGATTTCGCTTTACGTTGCAGTAAATAAATTTCACGTTCAGACTGCTCAACCACAGGTTCTTTTAAACCACCCACATTCGCATAACTCGTATCGATGCCCCATTCATCGTAAAACTTATCCGCATTTAAACTCGAACTATCACCTGAATGGGTTAAATATTCTGCGGTATCAAAACCAATACCACCTGCACCAATAATTGCGACGCGCTTACCTACGGGCACGCGATCTTTGAGCACTTGGATATACGACAAGACCTTCGGATGATCAATTCCTGGAATATCAAGATGACGTGGACTAACACCTGTCGCCACCACAATTTCATCAAAATCCGAATCATTTAACTCTTCAAATGTTGCGGTATGGTTCAACTTTAATTTGATATTTGGTTTGAGTTCAATTTGACGTTTAAAATAGCGTAGTGTTTCGTAGAACTCTTCTTTGCCCGGAATCGTTTTAGCAATATTAAATTGACCACCGATTTGAGGCGTTGCATCAAAAATAGTGACTTGATGACCACGATCTGCAGCATAGGTTGCAAAACTTAAGCCTGCTGGACCTGCACCAATCACCGCAATTTTTTTAACTTGCTCACTTTGTTTAAAAATTAGTTCTGTTTCAAAACACGCACGTGGATTGACTAAACAGGTGGCAATCCTTAATGAGAAAATATGATCTAAACAAGCTTGGTTACAACCAATACAGGTATTGATTTCATCACTTTTACCCGCTTCAGCTTTATTCACAAATGCAGAATCCGCCAGTAATGGTCGTGCCATAGACACCATATCCGCATGTCCTGAAGCCAATACATGCTCAGCCATTTCAGGTGTATTGATACGGTTTGAAGTAATTAAAGGCACTTTGACATGACCTTTTAGTTTTTCAGTCACCCATGTGAATGCAGCACGTGGCACTTTGGTGGCAATGGTTGGAATACGAGCTTCATGCCAGCCAATCCCTGTATTGATAATCGTTGCACCCGCTTTTTCGATTTCTTTGGCAAGGTGAATCACTTCATCTAAGGTTGAACCGCCTTCAACCAAATCTAGCATCGAGAGACGATAAATAATAATGAAGTTTTCACCCACTTCTTGACGGGTACGTTTGACGATTTCAATGGGTAGACGAATCCGATTTTCATAACTACCACCCCATTCATCATCACGGTGGTTGGTACGCGCAGCGATAAATTCATTGATCAAATAGCCTTCTGAGCCCATGATTTCAACGCCATCATAGCCTGCGTACTGAGCCAACTTCGCGCAATTGGCAAAATCCGCGATGGTTTGGTTCACTTCCGCAGACGTCAAAGCATGTGGTTTTGTTGGATTAATGGGTGCTTGAATCGCAGATGGCGCGACATTATCAGCTTGATAAGAATAACGTCCTGTATGCAAAATTTGCATCGCGATCTTACCACCTGCATCATGTACAGCTTGGGTAACCACTTTATGTTTTTCAGCTTCTTCTCGTGTGTCTAATTTTGATCCACCTGCAAACGTCACCCCCGCATCATTCGGTGCGATTCCCCCCGTTACAATTAAGCCGACACCACCCGCCGCACGCTCTGCGTAAAATGCAGCCATTCGATCATAGCCGCCGGGTACTTCTTCTAATCCAATGTGCATTGATCCCATCAAGACACGATTCTTTAATGTAGTAAATCCTAAATCTAAAGGCGCAAGTAAATTTGGATAATTTGACATCAGTACTCCTTGGCTGGCTTCCGCTGGCATTTTTGTTGTTTAGTACAATGTGTTGCATTCGTATTCAATAACTTTATAAGCGAGAATTGCATTTTGTGCAACATGTTGCATAATAGACCGATATCAATTTTGTTAGAAAAATTAAAAATGTCACTTTCCCATGTACTGCTCACGAGTTTACTTGAAAGACCGAGCTCAGGTTTTGAACTCGCACGTCGTTTTGATAAGTCTATGGGATTTTTTTGGAAAGCCACGCATCAGCAAATCTACCGTGAATTAGGTGCTATGCAATCCAAAGGCTGGATTTCAGTTATCGATCATGAAAAAGATACAGGTCGAAAAAAAACCTACCAAGTTGAATTGGCAGGTCGAATAGAACTTACTGAATGGCTCAATAAACAAGGTCAACCCGCTCAGTTACGTGAAGAACTGATGGTTCGTTTACGTGTCGAAGCACAATTAGGACAAAATACTTTACTGCCAGAGTTGGAACGTCATTTAATTTTGCATCAAAATCAGTTAAAACTTTATCAAATCATTTTTGATAAAGACTTTGCCCATTCCAATGATCAAGATCGAAAACTCTATATTCATAAAATGATTTTGCAGTTGGGTATCGAACTCGAACAAGGTTGGATCAATTGGCTAGAACGCGTGATCAATCAGCTTAAACAATTTGATCAAACATCGAAATAAAAGTTAACCAATATTCCGAATTGGAATTAAAAATTAAAATACATTGCAAAAATAAAAAATAGGTTAAATATGGCTCACTTTAAAATGCCTGACGGCGAAAACCTTTATGTCCGAATCATTGGTCGTGGTGAACCTGTGTTGGTGCTATCAGGTCTAGGCATGCAAAGTTGGCAATGGTTTCCTTACCTAGCACCCAATTTCAATAAATTCCAATTTATTATTCCAGATTGGCGTGGTTTCGGAGGCTCTAAACACTGTGCCATTCCCGAAGATCTAAATGCCATACAAAATCATTGGCGTGATGTCGAAAGTCTCATTGAACAGCTTCAATTAGATCAATTTATTTTGATGGGATATTCCATGGGGGCAACCACTTCCATGCATGGCTTTCACTATGGAGATTTGGCTTCAAAAATTAAAGCATATTTACATATCGACCAAACGCCAAAAATTAGTTGCGATGAAACATGGGCTTATGGTTTGCTTGGTGATCAACACCCTGAGCTTAAGCAATTACTAGCATCCTTAGACGAATTTTTAACACAAAGAAGTGCTATCAAGTTCATTGATGATCTATCTACACCAGATCGTAAAAAGTTAACGGAAATGTGGCTTGATTTCATTCAATTACAAGCCTTAGATCCTTACACTCCTAAAATCTTTAGATTTGCATTGAATATTCCAAAACTGAAAAATCATGTATTGCCGATTAAACGGATAGATTATTTGAAATGGTACATTTCCAATTACCTCAATCACGATGAAGATTATCGTGCTGCGCTTGCGTCATTAAAATGTCCAACGACTTTTTTTATTGGTGCGAAATCAACCTTATATCCACGCGATGGACAGCTAGAAATTGCAAGCTCAGTTCAAAATGCTAATACGGTTCTATTCGAAAGATCTGGACATACACCATTAACGTCAGAACCTGTAAAATTTAGCAAAGAAATTTCCAAATTTCTTAGACATAATATTTAAAGCAACTTCCAAAATAAAAGGCTCTGATACAGAGCCTTTATATATGTATATGATCAGTAAATTCAGATCAATGAATCCGTATTGTCCGATTACTTATAGTTGAAGTTCTCGATCACACCTTTATCTGCTAAGGCTTGAATTTCTGATTCATTACGATAGCGACTAATTATTTTAGAGGTATGCTCACCCAACATCGGTGGTGCACGATGATACTCTACTGGCGTGTCCGACATTCGAATGGGTGATGCAATCATTTTGAATTGGTCGTTTAAGGCATGTTCAATTGGAACAACCATATTACGATGCTGAATTTGTGGTTCTTCAAATGCATCTGCAATGCTGTTGATCACACCGACTGGCACTTTATACTGATGAATCGCATCTACCCAATGTTTTGCATTGTCTGTTAAGAAATGCTGACTCAGATATTGAATCAGTTCAACTCGATGTTTAACACGATCTTGGTTTTTAACATAACGGTTATCCTCTAATAATTCAGGCAAACCAATCGCAACGCACAAGTCTTTAAATTGCTTGTCATTTCCACATGCAATAATGAACTCTTTATCCTTCGCCTTAAAGGTTTGATAAGGCACAATATTGGGATGACTATTTCCCATACGCTTTGGAGAAACACCTGTAGTGAGATAGTTCATGCCTTGATTGGCTAATGTCGCAACTTGAACATCTAACAATGAAATATCAATATATTGCCCTCGACCTGTATGTTGTCTTGCGATCAATGCCGCCTGAATGGCTACAGTGGCATAAAGCCCTGTTTGAATATCAACTACAGCAACACCCACCTTTTGAGATCCTGCTCCCGGCTCGCCTTCTTTTTCACCGGTGATACTCATCAACCCTGACATCCCTTGAATCACAAAGTCATAGCCGGGTTCTTCAGCACGTGGTCCAGTTTGACCAAAGCCTGTGATTGAGCAATACACCAATTTCGGATTGATCGCACTCAAGCTTTCAAAATCCAGCCCATATTTAGCCAATGAACCGACTTTGTAGTTTTCGATGACCACATCCGAATTCATCGCAATATCTCGAACCAATGCTTGACCTTCTGCTGTCGCTATATCAATCGCAACCGAATACTTATTCCGATTCGCACATTGAAAATAGCCCGACTCACGTGTCATTTCACCAGATGAACTCATCATCCAAGGGGGCCCCCAAGTCCGCGTATCATCCCCGATTGTTGGACGTTCTATTTTAATCACTTCCGCACCTAAGTCTGCCAAAATTTGTCCGCACCATGGCCCCGCTAACACACGACTTAGATCTAAAACACGAATTCCCTGTAATGCGCCCATTTTCCATCACTCCCTTCATTTCAAGCTTGGCATTTAACGTTCTCAAAGAAAGCTTCCAAGCTTGAAACTTTCATTATTTTTTAGGTTTTACTGGTGCTTAACGTATCAGCTTTGACAGTCGTTTCTGTTGTTGTGCCACCCGCTATACTGCTATCTTCTTTGACTGGATTAACCAGTGAGGATTGTTGCGGATCGTATTGACGTTCACGAATCAATAATCCCGGAATCACACCTGCGATGAAGTAAGCTGCGCCCATCACAATAAATGCCATGGTGAATGAGCTTCCAGCCGCAATCATCCCAATCGTCGCTGGAGCAATCGCAGCACCCAAGCGTCCCATATTATATGCACCGCCAATCGCAGTCCCACGCACATCTGTTGAGAAACTCTCAGCCATATACGTTGCATTTACACCGTAGGGAATGCCATATAGGAAACCAAAGATCACCAATAGATATGCAATATTGTCCGGTGTATTAAAGAAAATAATCACAGGTAAGAATGCCGCAGTCGTGACCGTTCCAAAGACAAAGGTTATTCGACGTCCTAACTTATCAGCTGCATAACCCGCTAGTATTTTACCCAAAATCATCGCTGTATATGCACCTACCATATAACCCGTTAGGGCTTTAAAGTTCATATTCAGTTCAGTTTCAAGATACATCGGCATCCAGTTATTTACACCATAATAGCCAAACTGTAAGAACGCGGCCGTGGTCATCCAAAGCAAGAACATTTTGCGATGTTGGGTATGACTGAAAATACGTTTATAAATACTTTCAGACGCTTTAGCCGTGGGTTGTGCTGAAACCGGTTGATTAACTTGTGTGCTAATAGGATCAAGCTTTAATTGTTTGCGCTTAAGCTGATTAATTTTTGCTTCTTGCCAAGATGCAGGCTCAGGTACATAACGCATAAAGATTAAAGCAAAAGCCGCTGGAATAATGGTGACATAAAACAACATACGCCAGCCATGATCAGGAATAATCGCACCTGCCATTAAAGTTGCGACGATATAACCCACAGTTTGACCCGTTTGAAGTGTTCCCAGTACGGTTGTGCGATATTTGGTGGGAACATATTCAGCCATCAAGGTATTACACGCCATATAAAGTGAACCCAAACCAAAGGCACCAATAAAGCGTAAAATCATAAATTGCTCATAGCTTTGGGTAAAACCCAAAATACAGGTCATAATCGAAAAGAAAACCACTGACCAAGCAATCGTTTTTACACGACCAAATTTGTCGCAAGCCCATCCCCCCGTAATACCACCTAGCGCCATACCTGCCAATGAAGCACTGCCTAACATCCCTGCTTCAAAATTGGTTAAGCCAAATTCAGCTTTTAAACTGGTTAAACTAAATGACAGCAACATGATATCTACGCCGTCGATTACCAGCGAGACAAATGCAAATATAAAAGCCAGCTTCCATGTTTTCGACGTGATCTTATGTGCTGTACCCACATTTGAAGGAAGTTTTAATCCCATCACATCACTATTTTGTATTTCATTATTCATCATCCATACCCTCATTTTCCCAAATGAGTCATCGGTTCTAAGCTTAAATACTTCCCTATATAAACTTATGATTATTCTTGTTTTTATATCAGTTTATAATTTTTAAAGGGCAAAGCATCTCTATAGACTCTCGATGAATCCTTTTTTAATATATTATTAAATTGATTCGTTGATTGAGGAAATCATCCTGATTCCCTCAGATGTACACCAACAGATATCTTTAATTCGCGAAAGCTGCGATACCTGTTTGGGCACGACCTAAAATGAGTGCATGGACATCATGTGTACCTTCATAAGTATTCACAACTTCAAGATTCACTAGATGTCGAGCAACACCAAATTCATCGCTAATGCCATTTCCACCCATCATGTCACGTGCTACACGTGCAATATCGAGGGCTTTACCACAGTTATTACGCTTAATTAGAGATGTACCTTCAACAGATGCAATACCTTCATCCTTCATACGACCAAAGCGCAAAGCCACCTGTAGACCTAAAGCGATTTCAGTTTGCATATCTGCAAGCTTCTTTTGAATCAATTGATTCGCTGCCAATGGACGACCAAATTGTTTACGATCCATCGTATATTGATGTGCAGCATGCCAACAGAATTCTGCTGCACCCATCGCGCCCCAAGCAATACCGTAGCGAGCACTGTTTAGGCAAGTGAATGGACCTCTTAATCCGCGCACTTCTGGAAAGGCATTTTCCTCAGGAACGAAAACATTATCCATCACAATTTCACCCGTGATCGATGCACGTAAGCCCACTTTGCCATGAATAGCAGGCGCTGAAAGACCTTCCCAACCTTTTTCTAAAATGAAACCACGAATGTCGCCAACGTTGCCTTCAGCAGAGACTTCTTTCGCCCACACCACGAAGACATCAGCTATTGGGCTATTGGTGATCCACATTTTGGCACCAGTTAAACGATAGCCACCCTCTACTTTTCTCGCTCGAGTAATCATACTGCCCGGATCAGAGCCATGATCAGGCTCAGTTAAGCCGAAACAGCCAATGTATTCACCTGTGGCAAGTTTTGGTAAATACTTTTGCTTTTGCTCTTCAGAGCCGAATTCATTAATGGGAACCATCACCAATGAACTTTGCACACTTGCCATTGAACGATAACCTGAATCGACACGCTCAATTTCGCGAGCAACTAATCCGTAACTCACATAATTGAGTCCCGCACCACCATATTGTTCTGGAATGGTTGGGCCTAAGAGGCCAAGCTCACCCATCTCACGGAAAATAGTCACATCTGTTTTTTCATGACGAAATTGTTCAAGTACACGTGGTGCAAGTTTCTCTTGGCAATAAGCAAATGCAGTATCGCGAATCATGCGCTCATCTTCGGTTAACTGTTGTTCGATCAAAAATGGATCTTGCCAATTGAATTGAACTTTTGCTTTTTTTGTCGTGACCATTTGATTCATAGCATCCTCTGCTTATTTAGATCATTATTTTCATCTTGATGCTATGTCTGTGTTCGCTATAATTCAAACGATATATATGCATGCAGATATGCTATTTTGGAATATCTAAATTTAAATTGAATAAATAAGCGTGTTTTAAATGTCTAATTTCAAATCAATGCTTTTAAAATTTGAATATTTTGCATAGATTAAAGCATTAACTATGTATTTAACTTATACCTCAATGGATCAAGGACTCATCCATGCGGCGAACTATTCCATCTCTACAGGGACTGTTATGTTTTGAATCTGCGGCAAAACATCAGAGTTATACCCACGCATCTCAAGAGCTTTTTATTACCCAAAGTGCTGTATCCCGACAAATCCAACAGCTAGAAGACTTACTGGGTTTAAGCTTATTTAACCGCACACGACATGGCGTTGAATTGACTCAAGCGGGTCAGCAGTATTATCAAAGTATTAAGCCTTATTTAATTGGCTTGGAGCAATGTACTTTAGATGTCATTACACACAAAGGTTTAGGTGGAACTTTAAAATTAGGCGTTGTACCAACTTTTGCCACTCGCTGGCTACTGCCTAAATTACAACGGTTTAATCAGATTCATCCTGAAATCACCATTCATTTAGAAACCAGTACGAAACCTTTTTTATTTAATGAAAATATATTTGATGCTGCCATTTATGCAGGTACGCAACAACAAATTGACCATTGGCCAGGTACACAAACCCATTTTTTAATGAATGAAGATGTCGTACCCGTCTGTTCACCACAACTGATCGAAAAACATTTTCCTGATGCTAAAAAGATAAATCCTCATTGTTATGATCTCGACTCAGAACAGATCATTCAACTGCCTCTGCTACAACAAACGACTCGTTTGAATATTTGGCAGGAATGGTGCGAAAAGCATCAAATTGAACACCCCAAACCTTTTGAAGGACAGCGCCATGAACTTTTTTCTATGCTCGCTGTTGCAGCAACACATAGCATGGGTATGGCACTGATCCCTCAAATGCTGATCAAAAAAGAATTGGAATCATCAGAACTGGTGATGGCTACCGATAAAAAACTTACAGGCGTTCGATCTTATTATCTTGTGCATTCTAGTCAGGAAAATTCAATGCTCATTGAAAAATTTGTGGATTGGATTCAACTCGAATTACAAAATGAAGCACCCCCATATCCTTTTGGAGCTAATGAATGAACAGCGGAATCAAAAAGCCAATCAAAAAGATAGTGATTTTCTCTGGTGCAGGCATGAGTGCTGAAAGTGGAATTAGTACCTTTCGTGACAGCAATGGTCTATGGGAAAATTATGATATTCAGGATGTTGCTAAGCCCGAAGCTTGGGCGAAAGATCCTGAACTTGTGCAACGATTCTATAATGAAAGACGTAAAAATATATCCGAAGCTAAACCCAATGCAGCGCATCAGACCATCGCAGAATTAGAATCGAATAATCAGTATGATGTACAAGTAATTACTCAAAATATTGATGATTTACATGAGCGTGCGGGAAGTTCAATCGTATTACATTTACATGGCAATATTCGTCTTGCTAAAAGTTCTGGGCCCAATGCTCAATATAGTCAGGAGTTTTACCTCATTACAGGGGATGAACTCAAATTAGATCGTGATTTATGTCCACTGGGTTATCCCTTAAGACCGCATGTGGTCTGGTTTGGCGAAGCCGTCCCAGCTTACGATGAAGCCATACAGATTATTCAAAATGCTAATATTTTTATCGTGATTGGTTCTACATTGACGGTATATCCTGTTGCAGGATTAATCTATGAAATTTCTAAACAATGCCAAGCGTTCTATATTGACCCTCAGGCAGATCACTCTCGTGTACCCGATCAGTACCAATGTTTAAAGATGACTGCAACTGAAGGAATGCATCAAATTCTAAAACTTATTTAAAAATTTTAATCCGTTATAGTGCCAATTTCTTCGGCTAAAATATTTGCATCTACACAATTCAAATTCAGAAATAATTACAATCCATTTCGTATAAAAACAAAAAACCAGTGATCAACTTTGACTTAAAGCTGTCAATCACTGGTTCATATTGATGAAGGTTAACCCTCTACCATTTTATTTCATTTTATTGATCCACGGTTTGCATAGACGATACAGAAGGAAAATCACCATCGCTAACAGATAGAGTGGCCAAAACGTAATCATGATCACCAATAAATCTAGAACAAAACGCCAGCCATATTGAATTCCATTCCATGCGCGTTTCCAGAAACTATCACCATTGAGTCGTGCAACTGCATCAACATCAATATCTATACGCTCACGAACCAAGGTAGGCTGACTGATCGCAAGCGTAATGGTGCTATAACGAACTCGATCTTGTACTTCCATACGAGTCAGTCGTGCAATTTCATTCATCTGAGCATTACGTGTATCGCTTGGCACAGTCTGCGTTTGAGAAATTTTATCTTCAAGCAGTCTGAGTTCATAACGTTTAGCTGAGTATTGTTGTTGATTTAAAAAATACATCAAAGGTAAAAGTTGATTCACCACATTGGCTGCACGTTCACTCGGAACACGAATCACCATGGATGCAAGTGGATCAACTTTTTCAAAAACTTTAACCTTACCTTCAGCAATACTTTGTCGATTAGAATCGACAACATTAAAGTCGATATTCTTTTGTTCAATAAATCCACCCGCCTCTAGCGTAATCTTTTCCACTGCAAGCGTGGTCTTGACAACATCCTGCGCGCTAAAGTTGATATTTGCTTCTCGAACCATACGACGAGCAGATTCAGCAGGATTAACGTCTGTATTCAATATCACATCAGGCTTTTGTTCAGTAACAGGCGTTGTATTTGGCTCATTGGTCATTGCATCGACAGCAGCTTGAGCATCCGCCGCATCTGCCGCGACAACCTGTTCAGCATTTGCCTCAACATCTGCTGATGCTTCTTCAGTTCTTTTTGAACAACCCGCTAAAGTAATCGCACATAAAAGTGCAATTAAAAATTTATTATTCATTTCAAGTCTACTTAATGTATTAGAAAAATCTAAAAATAGTTATTTTGCTGGGCAAGTATAAATGTTGATTATTCGTTCTAAAGTAATGAATTGTTATAAAAAAAGATGATGCATATGCATCATCTTTCTGAAAAGTCTGAAATTAGTAAAATCTTAAAGTTGATCTATAAAGCTTCAATGCAATTAACTTACACGATCAACTTCAGTTTCTTCATAAGCCTCAACCGCAATTTCAGAGATCATATTTTCAAAAGAGAAAATTTGATCAAGCTGAGCTTGCGTCAATAAACCTTGCTCCAATACAACTTCTTGAATCGTTTTATTTTCAGCAATACATTGCTTCCCTATTTCATCACATTTCGCATGACCTAAAATTGGATCAAGCAAAGTAATGATCCCGACACTACGCATGACGGCATCGAAACATGTTTGTTCATTTGCAACGATACCTTGCACACATTTTTCATCGAGTGTTTGAATCGCACTCACTAGAAGTTCAATGGATTCATTCATCGATACAGCAATCACAGGCTCCATCACATTCAACTGTAATTGCCCTGCCTCTGCAGCAAAGGTAATGGTTAAATCGTTCCCAATGACTTTAAATGCAATTTGATTGACCACTTCTGGAATGACCGGATTCACTTTTGCAGGCATAATGGATGAACCTGCTTGTAATTCAGGTAAACGAATTTCAGCCAACCCTGTTCGTGGTCCTGAACTTAATAATCGCAAGTCATTACAAATCTTAGAAAGTTTGACGGCTAAACGTTTTAATGTACTCGATAAAATAATAAAGACACCACAGTCACTGGTTGCCTCAACATAATCTTCCGCACCAATTAAATTTAACCCTGTAATTTTAGATAAATATTGATTGGCAATATTTGCATAACCATGTGGTGTATTCACACCCGTACCAATGGCAGTTGCACCCAAATTTATTTCTAATAATAAATGACGTGTTTTTTTGATCAGTCGAATATCTTCTTTTAATAATGTTGCAAATGCATGGAATTCTTGACCAAGCGTCATTGGAACTGCATCTTGTAATTGAGTTCGCCCCATTTTTAATACAAAATTAAACTCACTTGATTTTAATAAAAGACTATTAATCAGATTATTCATGACTTCAAATAATCCATCTAAAGCATAATAAGTCGCCAGTCTTAATGCGGTTGGATATACATCATTGGTGGATTGAGATTTATTTACATGGTCATTTGGATGAATAATATCGTATTTACCTTTTTCATATCCCAGTATTTCTAGGGCAATATTGGCAATAACTTCATTACTGTTCATGTTAATCGAGGTTCCTGCACCCCCTTGATAAACATCACTTGGAAATGAAGACGCCCATTGCTCTGGATGATCGATTAAAACATCACATGCTTTCTGAATCGCAATACTTTTTTCTTCTGCCAATAATCCGAAGTTTTGATTGGCTTGTGCAGATGCTTTTTTCACTTGTGCCAAAGCACGAATAAAGTGACTTTGCTCACCTACTGTATGCTTAGAAATCTTGAAGTTATCTAAGGCTCTTAAAGTATGAATACCATAATACTGATCCATTGGAACTTCACGATTTCCCAATAAATCTTTTTCAATACGTACTGCTAGAGGTTGAACCGTTTCCATGTTATGACTCACTCATTAGAATTGTAATATGTACCCAAACATCATATGCCTATTGTCCTTTTTAAATAGGCATAATTGATACGCTTTTGGCTAAACATTATTATTAAGTATAGCTAGATTGTACCCATTGTTAACTCTTGTAAATGGCATAAATTAAATTATAAAAAGCAACTTCTAGAATTGAGTAAATGCTGATTTTGATGGATTAATAAAGCATAATTTTTTATAGATGGAATTACAGTTTTAAAATCCCTTTTTTCCATTTGTATCCATTTGTACAATTAGATACAGAAGATGCTCATAATCGCATTATAAAAATCACAGTCAAAAAAAATGATTCTATGGTTGAATCAGCTGATTAATTCGCCACACATAATTAAAAATCAATGCTTGGAAGAATTGACTCATTATGACAAAAGGATAAGTTATGAATTTTACCCACCCCACCGTCGTCACGTTTATATTTTATATAATCGCGATGGTATGCATTGGATTGTATGCATATAGAAAAACCACCGATTTTTCGGATTATATTTTAGGCGGTCGTAGTCTTGGTAGTTTTGTGACCGCACTTTCAGCAGGTGCATCTGATATGAGCGGTTGGTTGCTCATGGGTTTACCTGGTGCTATTTTTCTCACTGGACTTTCTGAATCATGGATCGCGATTGGCCTGATTATCGGTGCATGGTTTAACTGGTATCTGGTTGCTGGTCGTCTACGTGTGCATACAGAAGTACAAAATAATGCCTTAACCCTGCCTGATTATTTTACCCACCGCTTCGGTGATAAAAAGAAACTGCTGAGAATTTCGTCTGCACTCATTATTCTGGTGTTTTTTGCAATTTACTGTGCTTCAGGCATGGTCGCAGGTGCTCGTTTATTTGAAAGTATTTTTGGGTTGTCTTATACCACTGCATTATGGGTGAGTGCGATCGCTACCATGAGTTATGTTTGCATTGGTGGATTTCTTGCCATTAGTTGGACGGATACATTCCAAGCTGGATTGATGATTTTTGCATTGTTACTTGCTCCGTTTATGACGTATTTGGCTATAGGTGATACCACCCAACTGTCGATGCTCATTGAAACCGCTCGTCCACATGCGTCCAATATGTTTACAGGCATTAGTGCTCTCGCTATTATTTCCTCAATGGCATGGGGCTTAGGCTATTTTGGTCAACCGCATATCTTGGTACGCTTCATGGCAGCGGATTCAGTTAAATCCATTCCAAATGCCCGTCGTATTGGTATGATCTGGATGATTTTATGTCTTGCTGGTGCTGTGGCTGTTGGTTATATCGGTATCGCTTACTTCCAACTTCACCCTGAGCTTGCTGCAGCTGTAAATGCCAATCCTGAAACCGTATTTATGGAATTGACTAAGATTTTATTCAATCCATGGATTGCAGGTATAATTTTAGCGGCAATTTTGGCTGCTGTTATGAGTACACTCAGCTGTCAACTTCTGGTTTGTTCAAGTACGCTAACGGAAGATTTATATAAATCATTCCTACGTAAAAATGCCAGTCAAAATGAGTTGGTATGGGTTGGACGCTTAATGGTACTGGCAATTTCAGTGCTTGCTATCATTCTTGCGATGAATCCTGAGAGCAAGGTCTTAGGTTTAGTTTCCTACGCTTGGGCAGGATTTGGTGCAGCATTTGGTCCATTGATTCTATTGTCTCTGTTCTGGAAACGTATGACTTTAAACGGTGCTTTGGTCGGTATGATCGTTGGTGCTGTCACCGTGATCCTGTGGAAAAATGCACTGGGACACCTTGGATTATATGAAATCGTACCGGGATTTGTACTTTCATTGATCAGTATCGTTCTGGTGAGCTTGATGGGTAAAGCACCTGAAAAAGAAGTCACTGATCGTTTCGATAAATCTGAAGAAATTTATAAACGCGAAATGGGTTAATTCTTTTCACTGATAATATTTACACTAAAAAAGAGGCTGAACAGCCTCTTTTTTATATTTAATCGATTGAGATCTGAGAGCTCAACATGCCCGCTATTTTGGCTTATAACTTAGCTTAATCTGAGAACTGTCTTTAATGACTTCCATTACAGGGTAACTACGCGTTTCTTTTACGCCAGGAAGTTGCCAAAGCACCTGACCAGAAATACGGCGAAACTCTTCCATATTCGCGCAACAGATCTTGACCAGAAAATCGAAGCCCCCACTAATCATATGACATGCCATAATTTCAGGGTATTCAAAAACAGCTTCCGAAAATGCTTCCAGTGCATTCGGTGTGGTTTTATCAAGCAATATCTCCACAAAAACCACAAAATTAGCTCTTAACAAATTGGGATTCAGCTTGGCTTCAAAACCTAAAATATAACCTTCAGCAGTGAGCTTTTGAACACGTGCAAGTGCCGCCGTTGCAGATAAATTGACTGCTTCAGCTAATTTAATATTCGAGATTTTTCCATCTTTTTGAAGAATATCTAAAATTTTAATATCGATGCGGTCGAGTGTCAGTCCATTGTTTGACATAAGTATTATTCTCTAAAGATAAGCCAAAATATAGTGAGTTATTCGTCATATTTTCTGTAATGATAAATTATATAAGGCAAATCATTCAACAATTTTTAATGCTTCACAGGACGTGGATATGAACACCATAAAATCTACTCAAGCCACAATATTAAGCCCTAGCTTTGAGTATATTACCGAATTTAAAGACAAAAATGATTATGAGTCAGCAGTAAATACTGCTTGGCGCCGTGATGAATCTGAATGTATCCAAAACCTGATTCATCACACTGCAATCGATCAGGAATTAAATCAGAAAATTTATGATCTTGCTTTTAATTTGGCGCATAGCTTACGTGATCGCAAAAGCTCAGGTGGTAAAGCGGGCATCGTACAAGGTTTACTCCAAGAGTTTGCGCTCTCCTCTCAAGAAGGCATTGCCTTGATGTGTTTAGCAGAGGCGCTTCTGCGTATTCCTGACAGTGCAACGCGTGATTTATTGATCAAAGATAAGATTAACCAAGGCAATTGGAAAGATCACTTAGGTCAAAGTAATCTGATGTTTGTCAATGCTGCAGCATGGGGGTTGATGCTGACCGGTAAATTGATGGAAACACCGAAACAGCAAAGTTTATCGAGTATGTTGACCTCACTTTTAGCACGTAGTGGTCGTGGCATTATTCGTAAAGCGGTCGATGTGGCTATGCGTATGATGGGTGAACAGTTCGTCACCGGTGAGACTATTGAAGAAGCTTTAGAACATGCTGAAAAATTAGAAGAAAAAGGCTTCCGCTATTCGTATGACATGCTCGGTGAAGCAGCCCTTACTGAACAAGATGCTAATCGTTATCTCGAAGATTACACGCAAGCTATTCATGCGATTGGTAAAGCATCACAAGACAAAGACGTGTATACAGGTCCAGGGATTTCAATCAAACTTTCTGCGCTACATCCACGTTATCAACGCTCACAAATTTCACGTGTACACGATGAGCTTTATCCGAAGATTCTTGATTTAGCGATCTTGGCGAAGAATTACAACATTGGTTTAAATATTGATGCAGAAGAAGCTGATCGTCTTGAGATCTCACTCGAACTACTCGAACGCCTATGTTTCGAGCCTGCTTTAGCAGACTGGAAAGGCATTGGTTTTGTCATACAAGCTTATCAAAAACGTTGTTTCTACGTGGTTGACTATATTGTTGATTTAGCAAAACGTAGCCGTAAACGTTTGATGATTCGTTTAGTGAAAGGTGCTTATTGGGATAGTGAAATTAAAAAGGCACAAGTGGATGGGATGTCGGACTACCCTGTATTTACACGTAAAGTGCATACAGATTTGTCATACATCGCATGTGCGAAGAAGCTTTTAGCTGAACCAGATTATATTTATCCTCAGTTTGCAACGCATAACGCTCAAACGCTCGCGACAATTTATCATTTGGCAAATCCTGAGCAATATTATGTGGGTCAGTATGAATTTCAGTGCTTACATGGCATGGGTGAACCGCTGTATGAGCAAGTGGTCGGGCCGAAATCTGAAAATAAATTGAATGTCCCGTGTCGTATTTATGCCCCAGTAGGCAACCATGAAACACTCTTGGCTTATCTAGTCCGTCGTCTACTTGAAAATGGTGCGAATACTTCTTTCGTCAACCGTATTGCTGATAAAACTTTAAAAATTGATGATTTGATTGAAGATCCTATTCACGAAATCATGCATACAGCAAAAGTGACCTCAAATATTGGTGAAATGCACCCGGCTATTCCATTGCCTATCGATGTTATCCAACCTATACGCCAAAACTCAAAAGGCTTAGATTTAGCGGATGATTCAACCTTAACAGCACTGAATCGTGTCGTTATGGAAAAGACTAATCAGCAATGGCATTGTCAACCCATGCTTGCGAAAGAACCCTCTTCTCTCAAAACTTCGAGTTCTAGCGCTGAAATTAATTTCGTATCTCAAAAAGATACAGCGATTGCTCAAGCGATTATCAATCCAGCAAACCATACAGATCATGTTGGTACTGTGATTGAAGCGACACATGAACAAGTTGATCAAGCTTTGCAACAAGCTCAAAATGCAAATCAAGCTTGGACATTAGTGTCAAATGAAGACCGTGCAGCAATGTTATTAAAAGCTGCCGACATTATGGAATCACGCATCCAAGAACTCATGGTTTTACTGAGCCGTGAAAGCGGTAAAACCTATGCCAATGGGATTGCAGAAGTTCGCGAAGCTGTCGATTTCTTAAGATATTACGCATCTCAAGCGATTTCATTTGGTCGTCCTACGCAATTAAAGCCTTTGGGAACAATCTTGTGTATCAGCCCATGGAATTTCCCATTGGCCATTTTCACAGGTCAAATCTCAGCGGCATTAGTCGTTGGTAATTGCGTGATTGCAAAACCTGCGGAACAAACACCGTTGATTGCAGGTTTAGCTGTCGGTATTTTACGTGAAGCGGGTATTCCTGAAGCTGTCTTACAACTGTTACCAGGTCGCGGTGAAACTGTGGGTGCTCAACTTTCGAGTGATCATCGTATTCACGGGATTATGTTCACTGGATCGACTGAAGTTGCCAAGATTTTGCAAAAGACTGTGGCGAAACGCTTAAGCCCTTCAGGACAACCGATACCGCTCATTGCAGAAACCGGTGGTCAAAATGCGATGATTGTTGATTCTTCAGCACTCACAGAACAAGTGGTTCTAGATGCTGTCAATTCAGCATTTGATAGTGCGGGTCAACGTTGCTCTGCCCTTCGTGTCCTTTGTGTGCAAAAAGACAATGCTGACGTATTGATTCAAATGCTGAAAGGTGCAATGGCACAATTAAAATTGGGTAATCCACAATTGTTAAATACTGATGTCGGTCCTGTGATTGATACCGAGGCACAGCAAAATATTCAAAATCATATTGAAATGATGCGATCAAAGGGCTATCCCGTTCATCAATTTAAGCTTGAAAGCTCAAACAATAGTGAAAATTCCAAAAATCTTGAAAATCTCAACCAAGGTACTTTTATTCCACCGACATTGATCGAATTACCGCATTTGGATGATCTTAAACGAGAAGTCTTTGGTCCGGTATTGCATGTGATCACCTATAAATATGGCGAGCTCAATCAATTACTTGAACACATTAATGCCAAAGGCTACGGATTAACGATGGGTTTACATACGCGTATTGATGAAACGATTCAAACCGTAATTCAAAAAGCGCATGTCGGCAACCTGTATATCAATCGCAATATTGTGGGTGCTGTCGTCGGTGTTCAGCCTTTTGGAGGCGAAGGTTTATCTGGGACGGGTCCTAAAGCAGGTGGACCGCTCTACCTTTATAAATTGATGCAACCCAATACGTTAAGCTTTAAACAACCCTTTGGTATGCTCAATCAGCTTACTGTCGCAAACCAAACTGCACATCACACTTCAGAGCATGACCATTCAATTTATGCGATGTTCAGGACTTGGGCAAAACAACAATTCCCTCAAGTTGATTTGACAGAGGTTTACTCTCCAGTCGGTATTTATGAATTACCTGGTCCGACAGGTGAATCGAATCAATATACGGTTTTACCCCGTGAACGTGTATTAAGTATCGCTCAAACTGAACAGCAGTATTTAGCGCAAATGAATACCATCTTCGCTGTTGGTGCTCAACTGACCGTATTGGCGGATCATACTTTTGTGCTCCAACATTTGTCTAAAATGCCTGAGAAATTGCGCCAAAACATTCATAGCATTTCAAATATTGAATCTGGTCAATTTGATGCTGTTTTCCATCACGGTACTCAAGCCCAATTGACTCAGCTACAAGATCAAATTGCTAAGCGCGATGGTGCAATTATTGCGATCAGCCATTTCGAAGAGAATCAAACCCAATTATGTATTGAGCCTTTAATCATCGAACGTGCATTGAGTATTAATACGGCTGCTGCAGGTGGTAATGCAAGCTTGATGACTTTAGAAAGTTAAGGGATTTCTCCAAGTTATTGAATTAAAAAAGCAGTCTCAGGACTGCTTTTTTATTTTGAGTTAATCATCTTAAACGATGCTACTTTCAACTCAGATATTTAATTGTATTGAGAACATATCGTAGATTAGAAATAACCAAGAACAGCATTAGATTTTAAAAATTGAATGGCCCATTTCAGCTCAGTTAATTCCCGTAATAAAAGATTATTTCGATCTATAAAGCAGCTTAAATTCAATCATCTCAAAGAAATATTTTAAATAGAAATACTTTACTTTGGTAGAGCTTGATTCAATGTTTGCAAATAACGTTCCGCATCAATCTTGGTTTCAAAAGCAATCTCATACACACCCGCTTTTTGTAAACTATTCGGCGTATATTCAATATTCACAATAAATTGACCTTTTGCTTCTGATCGTGAAACTCGCACAGCAATAATATGTTGTGCATTTAAATAAAACCCATTTTCTATTTTAACTAACATAGTTCACTCTGACGTTTTTACGATACTCATCCAAAACCTAGATCACTTCAACATGACCAATAAAAACAGGATAGGCTGATATTATTTTGTGTAATTTATCACAATAGCTACATATTATACAAAGTATATCTCAATAATAAGCTATCAATTTTTATAGATTTTTCGATAAAAAACAGCCTGAGAATTCTCAGGCTGTTAGTCAAAATGCGTCTGTTAAATCAAATGCTAATTCATTTTAAACATTCAACATACTGTTTAAAGTTTCACTCACATTCTTCGATTTTACTAGAGGTTTTAAGGCTTCTAAATCAGCTTTGACCTGACTGCGTTGAGGCTCAGCCAAGGTATACCAACGAGACAATACTTGCAGTAAACGAGAACCAATAATCGGGTTCTTTTCATCCAAATATTGAGCCAATTGAATATAGTGCTGAACACCAAAGCTCCACGTATTGACAGGATTGGCATTTAAACCGCTACTGACTGAACGAATGCGGTTCGGCACCGCCAAATCGTAATCAGGATGCGATGTTAAATACTCGATCGTTTGAGCATCTGCTTGAGGATGTGCAGCTTGAACCATAAACCATTGATCCATCGACAATGATTCATCTTTAAAGCGCATGTAAAAATCGATCAATGCCGCTTCAGCTTGAGGTGCATCATTCCAAACCAATACTTTTAGCGCACCTAAACGCTCAGACATATTTTTGGTTGTCTTATATTGAGCATCCGCCAATTCAAATGCAGACGCATCGCCCTGACGTGCAATCATAGTCAACATGATATTTTTAAGTGCACGTACACCCATGGCCTGAGAAAATTCTTTTTGTACACTTGGATCAAGACTCAAATAAGTCTCTTTACAGAATGAACCAAATTCTTGAGCAAGCTTAGTCAACAATGCATTACGTTGCTCTTGAATTTTAATGGGTTGATAATCCGAATCAATGCGACTCCCCAAATACCCTTCTGTTGGTACATCAAACAATCGAGAAACCAAGAGTGGGTCTTGATCAATCAAAGTCGGAATCGTCTTTTTCATTGCTTGCAAGTAAATCGTTGCATCATGACCATTCAACAGAATACGCTCTAACAGCGTTTGAGTCGCTTGCCACTGGTTAAACCCATTGGTTTCATACTGAAGAAGGAATGCAAGTTCTTCATCTGAATAGTTAAACTCAAGATTAACTGGTGCAGAGAAATTACGCAGCAATGACACCACAGGCTTTTCTGTTAAGCCTGTAAATTCAATGGTTGCAGTATCTTGGTCAAATAAATAAACGCCATCTTTTACGCCATTTTCAAACAACGCTTGAGAATTCAAGGTGAGCTGTTCGCCTGTTTTAGCATCAAATAATGCCAAAGCGACAGGAATTGGAACTGCTTTTAAATTTGGATATTTTAGATGAGCTTTGAGACTTTGCTTTAAGCTGAGCTTGTAGCTTTGTGAAGCTGCGTCATACTCACCTTGAGCCTCGAGTTTTGGTGTACCTGGTTGGTTATACCAGGTTAAGAAATTAGACAGATCGACACCCGAACCCGCACTCAATGCCGCAACCCAATCTTCCACAGTCACCGCTTGACCATCATGACGACGGAAATATTCATCTGTGCCTTTACGGAATTTTTCTTTACCCAGTAGAGTCGCCATCATACGATTAATTTCAGCGCCTTTCTCATACACTGTCGCCGTATAGAAGTTATTAATTTCTACAAAATGATCTGGACGTGGTGGATGTGACAATGGACCTGAATCTTCTGGGAATTGATGTGCTTTCAGTACCGCAACATCATCAATACGTTGCACCGCAGCAGATTGTAAATCTTCAGAAAATGATTGATCGCGGAAAACCGTCAGACCTTCTTTTAAGCACAATTGGAACCAGTCACGACACGTAATACGGTTGCCTGTCCAGTTATGGAAATACTCATGCGCGATCACCGCTTGAACCCCCATAATCGCAGCATCAGTGGTGTATTCTTCATCGGCAAGCACACATGATGTATTGAAAATATTCAAACCTTTATTTTCCATTGCACCCATGTTGAATGCACTGGTGGCTACGATCATATAATTATCAAGATCATATGGACGACCATAATGCTCCTCATCCCAACGCATAGAATGCTTTAAAGCTTCCATGGCAATATGACATTTTGGAATATCTTTTTCTTCAGCATAAATTTCTAAAGCAACATTGCGACCTTCTGAAGTCACATAATGATCTTTTAATACAGCCAAATCACCAATCACACATGCGAATAAATATGCGGGTTTATGCGTTGGATCTTCCCAAATCGCATAGTGACGACCTTCGCCAGCTTCACCTTTTTCTAGCAAGTTACCATTGGCAAGTAACACTGGGAATTTCTTATCTGCTTCCACACGTGTCGTAAATACGGACAATACATCTGGACGATCAGGATAGAAAGTAATTTTACGGAAACCTTCTGGCTCATTTTGAGTCACGAACAGCCCTTCACCCGCAAGGTATAAACCTTCAAGTTGGGTATTGGTTTCAGGGTGGATCACCACTGAAATTTCTAAAATCACTTCATCTGGCACATTCTGAATGACCAATTGTTCTGAATCTAAACGGTATTGCGACGCGTCCAGTAGCTGACCGTTTAATTGTAAGGATTTAAGCTCTAAATCACGACCAAGCAGTACCAATTCCCCTGCGGTTTGACGCTTCATTACCAGCGTTGAATTCACAAGAGTATGATCTTCAAAAACTTGAATATCTAAATGAATTGAATCTACAAGAAAAGAAGGTTTTTGGTAGTCTTTTAAATAAACAGTTTGATCTGCTTCAATCACTGGATTTGCCGCGATATTCATATAATGTCCTGATTCTGTTGTTTAAGCAGAGAAATTCTTCACGATGGCTTCTAATGCAATTTAATTTTTAACACAAAAAATTTGATCAAGCATTTGATCATACGCCAAGATTTATCATCTGTCTGTGCTATTGCCTTTGTGTCTGATATGGGAACGCAGACCGATTTTTTCAATAAATTTTCAGTATTTAGTCGACGTTTGTACTTTTTTTACGCATCACGTATAAGTCATCTAATTGTTTCAAAATACTTCAAGCTTGGACGTCTCCAATCAAACAACTTAAGACTAACGAAAATTAGAAATCTCGATATCTCGCTTGTTTCAACTCCCCACCTTGAAATGTGTATAATCAAAACCACAGTTCATTTTATTGATTAATTTATGCTGCAAATTCTGCAAAAACAGCTTGATGAAAGTACTCGTTGCCCGCTCTGTCAGGCGGCAATGCTGTGGATTGAAGCAGAACAATATGATCAACCAACGCAATTTCATCAATGCTCCCATTGCCAACATCGTGTTTTCCAAGACAATAAAGGCAACTGCCACTGTGATACCTGTTTAGCGAAAAGAAAAAAACTTTTAGCGGAAACACGCATACAAGAACAGCGCAAATACAGCAAAAAGACCAAAGAAAATTATGAATATGAACTGGATCAATTAAGTTTCATCAATAAACTTTTTTTGCTCAGCATCTTGGATCAACAAGTACGTGAAGGCAGTTTATATCATGAATATATCGACTGGGCTGTCATTAAATACCATCCGATTAGTCCAAATTATCTCTTTCAAAATGGTCTGATTAAAAATCTGTTAAAAGATCAAATTTTAGTGCCGAAAGTATTTTCGGATGAAGTCAGTCAGTACTATTTAAATGTTCGTTTAGATGGCTATTCTGAACCCAGTTTATTTAGTTTGACCCAGCATTTACGGCATTTATTTTTTCATAACTTGACCATGGGTATCCCTTTTAAAGATGCCGATGAAGTGAAAAGTGCCTTGTATATGTTGCTATACCAAGAGATTATTCAGTTTGCACAACATTACTGTCGCACTTGGGGTATTCAAATCGCAGGCAATAATAGCTTTCAAGTGTTTTGTTTCCGTCTCATGGATTCACTTGCTGTCGGGCAAATTTATTATATGATCCAAAATGCTTTGGAATATTTACATAAACAAAATGCGCTAAAAGCGCGTAATGAAAATTTCATCAATACCAACTTGCTTAAAAAGACCTTAGAACAATATCGTGAGCGTTCTTTAAATGAAAAGTGGGAAACTTATACCCTTCCACGTCCCAACAATATTCCACTGAGTCGTATGAGTGAAATCTTGTTTTATCAATTTCTTGGTTATGATGAGAATATCTTTTTCCAACCGATTTGGCGTTCTTGGAAAAAAATCGAACCTCGATTAAACTTTTATTCTCAAAAGCGTTGTATGCATTGCGGTTCAAATGAACTCACGGTGGAATATGATGCCAATGATTATGTTTCCTTGTTCTGTCGAAGCTGTAAACAGCAAGACCACTATTTTACTCGATAAACAGCTTTACTCGATAAACAGCTTTACTCGATAAACAGCTTCACTCGTTAACCCATTTCATCAGCTAAACTATTTTCACCCGATAAGGGATTATCATGAATCATCCTGAACAACTCTCAACATCAGCGAGCCATCAACTGCAATTGGATACTCAGACGATTTTGCAAATGGTGATTGAAGCATGGAAAGCATTACAAACACAGCAACCTTTGGTGCATTGTATTACCAATACCGTTGCAGCAAATTATGTTGCCAATGTCCTTTTAGCTTCAGGTGCTTCGCCTGCGATGATTGATAATCCTTATGAAGCGGAAGCCTTTGCAGAAATTAGCGGTGCTGTCAGTATCAACTTAGGCACGCCAACCACTGAACAAATGCAAGCCATGACCATCACAGCGCAAACGGCACAACAACATCAAGTGCCATGGGTTCTCGATCCTGTGGGTTATGGTCCTCTTTTAAAATGGCGCTCAGAAAAAGTAGATGAGTTATTAGCATTCAAACCCTCCATTGTTCGTGGTAATGCCTCTGAAATCAGCACTTTAGCTGGCAATCAGGTTCAATCTAAAGGTGTTGATAGCACGTTGAATAGCGCTGAAGTCTATGAGCATGCCAAATCGTTGCTTGCATATAGCGAATGTATTGCAATTTCTGGTGAATCCGACTTTATCATTTCAAAAGAATACAATGCGGTCATTCAAATCAATGGTGGCTCACACTTACAACCTAAAGTGACCGCAACAGGTTGTGCCTTAGGAGCGTTAATCGCAGCTTATAGTGCAGTCAGTACACCAACCATCGCAGCAATTTCAGCGCATGTGCATTTTGCAATTGCAGGAAAACTTGCATTTGAAGAAGCGCAAACGGTTGGCAGTTTTAATGTGGCTTTTATTGACTATATACATGCAATGAATGCGGAAATGTTTGAGGAATATGCAGAGATTCAGGTGCTGAGCTAAAATTTTAATCAAATGTTAGCGCTTCTATGTTCTGCATAATAAAATCTGCATAATAAAAAAGGGTTGATATCTAAACTCATCAACCCTTTTTAAATCAGTACAGTTCAAATCAACGCTAATTATTGTTGCACTTTAATCTTACGATAAATCTCTTTCGGCATTTCAGCAAATTCCACACAGAGTTGTACCTCTAAACCGTCTGCTGTATAGCCTTTAAAAGACTGTAAAAATTCAGACAAATGATCTGTCATTAAATTTTTCTGCTCATCCGTACGACCACTTAAACCTTGTAAACGTACAAAAATAAAAGCCTGATTATTATCACCAAAGCCAATCAAAAAATCTGAGGCCGCATGGATTCGAGATTTAATATCAAACTCGTGCCCCACTAATCCTGTATCAAATAAAGCACGGTTAAGTCCAAGCAATAAACTTTGCTTATCCACATTTTTGATATTGTCAGAATAATCTACGAACATTTGTGGCATGACTTCTTTTCCTTACGTTTTAATACATTGCAGTATAAATCTAGATGACAACTCTATTTAACAGCTTACTCTACAAATAAAAGTGCCAATCTCACTTGATCGTAGCCCATACGTGGTGCGGTTGCTTCAACGATAGGACGTAATTTAATACTACCATCTTCATTTAAATGCTCTGGGTTTTGACGCTTCATCAACTTCTTATAGATCTTGCGAACTTGTTCCACCACTTCATCACCTGGATGTGCGACAGAAATATCCAAGCCTTGCTCGCGGTGTAGCTTCGCTAAATGATTGATAATGGTCGCTGGCGTTAACCCGCGTTCAACCGCAATATCTTGAATTTCATAACCACCCATAAACAGTTCTTTGGTTTCATCCAAGGTGGCTGTTGCATAATTCTGCTTACCCGCATTCTTGGCAATTTTCTTTTCATTACGCGTAATTTCAGTTTCATTCAGCGTTCCGCCACAGTGGCGAATAAAGGCTTTATGCTGTGCTTCTAAATTCACATCTGCATAATGAGTTTCAGCCTCTTCGGATAACTCTTGAAAACGGCGGTCTGCTTTAATGGCAAGACTATCCAGCTCTAAAGCTTGCTCATTAAACCCAAGTAATCGCAGCCCATTGATCGATTTTAGACGAGAAATTGCGACATAACCTTGCCCTTTCTCAAAGGTATGCGACAAATTAATTTCAGCTGCTTCCAAGGTCATGCCTTGAGATTTATGAATGGTGATCGCCCACGCCAAACGAAGTGGGACTTGAGAAAAACTGGCGATAGTTTTTCCTGCATCATTATCCACTGACCATGTTTCAGGCTCAACCAATAAGACTGTTCCATCGGTTAATTTCACTTTAGGTAAAATACCGTGATCATCCACTTCTTCAAAACCAATCACTTCACCCAAACTGCCATTGATATAGCCCATGTCAAAGTTGTTTTTGACAAACATCACTTTGGCATGTTTTTTTAGAGTGAGTTCTTCGGGTGCACGAACTGAAGACTTTAAAGTTTCGATCAGTTTGTCATTACCATCCATCTGCGCACAGAACTGATGTCCATCACCATCAATCTCATTTAAATGACGATAGTTAATACTATCGACATCCATATTATGGGTATATAGGCGTGTGAAAGTCTCACCAATATCTTGCTGACGTGTTTGTTCTAAAGCTTGAATATGTTGTTGATTAATACTTTGTGAACGAATGGCATTTAAAATATCATTCAGTGCCGAATCATCCTGACGATGTTGCTCAGTCAAATAACAAACACGAAATTTTGCCTCAACCCAAGCTTGCGACATAAAACAAAATTTATCCCGATTTTTCTCATCATTGCGACCCACAGGTGGCAACTGAAAGAAATCCCCTGCAGCAATCACTTGAATACCACCAAAGGCATCATCAGATTCTTTAAAATACTTCAGGACTTGATTGACCAAATTCAATTGTTTGGCATGCAACATGGATATTTCATCAATAATCAGTACTTGGGCATTTTCTAAATGCTCTTTGAGGTATTTTCGTTCTTTCATGCGCTTTAAGTCATCATCTGACAAAAAGTCTTTAATCCCAATACCCGCCCAAGTATGAATGGTCATGCCGTTCATATGTGTTGCAGCGATCCCCGTTGATGCAGTAATCGCCACAGGAACTTTGCGGGCTTTAAGATAATTAATATATTGGTTTAGGGTATAGGTTTTTCCTGCACCAGCGGAACCTGTCAAAAAGACACTTTCACCTGCTTTCATGAGTTTTAGTGCAGTTTCTTGCTTCATAACAACCTTAACCTTATCAGACCGTCATAGACTAACGATTTTTGCATTAAAAGTTAAGTTCAAATTCAGATTCTGCGCTCGTCTTGAGGGTATTTACACACTTTAAAGATCGAGTATGGGGTTTAAATAAATACAATCCTTTCATGCGAAATGTTAAAATAATCCTCATCAAAAAATATTAGATTTAAAATATCTCCCCTTTACAATCATAGCCTTTAAACTTTATTGAACTTTTTGCTCTTTAAAGTCCCAAATTAAATGCTGATTGACCTTATCAATAAAAGCTTGTGCCTCTTGCTCCGTTTTTTGATCTGCAACTTCATTATTCGGCAAACGCAGCTGATCAAAATGCAATTGATCAAATTTAAAGAAACACCCTAAGGTGAGATGAGTATTTTCATCTTCCAAATGGGTCATATGAAATGCCACATATTCACCTGCTGCGATTCGCTCTGTATAAGACAACGCTAAGCAATGTTTGAATCGAATAGATTCATGAATAATCATGTCTAAATCATTAAGTTCTTCAAATTTCCAATGTTCAGTAAACATGATCTGTTGTGGACTGACTCTTTTCCATGAAGTAATCGAAATACGTTTGCGTAAATGATTCAACGTTGCATCGAAATAGGCTTGCTGATGCCAACGAACCGCTTGTTGAAACAGTCCGCCCCAGGTTAGGTTTTTCGGAAAATTGGTATGATTCAAAAATAAATCATTCAAATAATCGGCGACATAAGAGTCAAATACACTGATCGGTTGATCAATTCGTGTGGATGGATGTTTAAAATGTTTTCGAAATTGTTTTGCATCGATTTGATTCTTTTTGAGCAAATGTTGAAAGCGTGGATTTTGTTGCATCTGCGGATGCATAAACTGAATCAATTCTTCGGGTAGATCTTGTATGCCTCTTTCCAAAAAGACCATATACGCATGAATCACACGAGATAAAGCGCTATAAACCTGCTTGGCAATACGTTGATCATCTTTGCTCAATAAAAACAGTAAATTCAACCATTCTTCTGTATATAAAACTGAATTTGTAATTTGTATCTTATTTTTAATGTGTGGATTTTGTTGTGTCGTTGATTTTAAAATATATGGGTGGACAGCCTGAGACTTCGGCTCTGCTTCATTGGAATAACTTATCCAATGATGCTGAAGTGCAAAATGACTCATTTCAGCGACAAACCAATGTGCGACCACGGATTCAAAATACTTTAAGCTGTGTAAGATAACCTGTGGATGAATCTGACTGGTGTCCATAAAACTAATTGCAGTCACTGAAATTCGAACATTCAAGTGATCCAAATTCTGGGCGACCCAATCGATCACCTGCTGATCTTGTTTAAATAACCAGTTCACCGTTCTTTTATAATAAAACAAAGGGAAAATATTTGAGATTCGTTCATCCCAATACACGGATTCAGTGGTGATAAAATTTTTCTTACTGAATATATCTTTATACTGCCAATAGCCCCGTTTCATCCACTGAGTAAAACCCAATAAATGCGGTTGTTCTTTAGCATGATCTAATAACAATTTAAAGTCATTTTGATGTTCAACGACTTGAGACAATGTAAATTGATCTTCAAAAGCCGATTCTACAATACGATATAACGGTTTTGGCATGAACTGAGCCGCTGAAAAACACAGTTCGTCATAATGAGGAATCAGTTGCTGAACAGGTAGAAAATTTGACCCTAAGACCGAATTGACCAAACTCAAATGCTTAAAATTCAATTCAACATCTAAAGGAATTTCTTTACCAAATTTTGCAAAATCAGTGAGATACCCTTCTTCGTAATAACCCGCATCTAGCATGATTCCATCAATCACTTCGGCTTCAGCTACGCTCAAATTATATAAAAAATGCTCCACACGATTTTCGCCATCCACCCACTTAAACACTTCTTCAACCAAAAGCTGTCTAAATAACTGAACCTTGGTTTGTAAAAATAATGAATGCTGTGCTTTTAGATCTCGAATCAAAAAGGTCATTTTGTCAAAAACAAAATCGATGATGTTATCAATATTAATATTTTTATGGCTACTCGATACTTGTACTAAGGATTTTATATTTTCTGAAAATTTAATTTTAACCAGTCCATCTGCAATCAATAACTGTTTATTTTTTGCATCGATCATCCATAGATTTTGTGGTGTCAGTGTCCACAAATAAAACCATTGATCTTGAAATAACTGTTTCAAGGTCGCTGAATGATCCAATAAGCTTTGAGCTGTTTGTTGGTGATTCTGATTCGGTGTTTTAAGCATGTTTTTGACTCATGGCAGCACCCAATACAGGCAGATAGTGAAAGAAGATGAATCTTAAACATTATTATGCATTTAGCAAATGGAACCGTTCATATTCTGTAAAGATTCAATGTGCATCGCTTAAACTTGATCGGAAATACGAAGAAAAGCTGTGACTGTCTAACAAACAAAATTGACTATAACAATTGTCTATATTAAAAGTAAGTCATCAGCTCGCATGATTAAATTAGCAGATACATACTGCACTTTTATTAATTGAAACCAACGAATAAATATCGTTTTATGATTTATTTTATAAAAGTCAAAACAATAAGGATATCTGAATAAAATGAAAACAGTCATCATTACAGGTGCAAACACAGGTATTGGATTTGCCACAGCGAAAAGCTTCATTCAAGATGGACATCATGTCTTTTTAGCCTGCCGTAATCCTCAAAAAGCGGAGCAAGCGAAACAACAATTAGAACGCTTAGGCACTGGAAAAGTTGAACTCCTTTCACTCAACCTCGATAGTCTAGATCAAGTCAATCAAACCGCAAATGAACTCCTTGCGAGACTCGATAAAATCGATGTGTTGGTCAATAACGCAGGCATCATGTCACCGACTTTAGAATCGACTCAAGATGGCTTTGAGAAACAAATTGGCGTGAATTATATCGGTCATTTTTTGTGGACATTAAAGCTTTTGCCTTTATTGAAAAAATCAGAAGCGGGTCGAGTGATTAATCTTGCTTCAATGATGCACCTCATGGGTTCCATCAAATTTGATCAATTTAAAACTGAAGATGTAAAAAACTATAATGGCGTCCTACGCTATGGCAACAGTAAATTAGCCAATCTTTTATTTAGTAATGCTTTGGCGGATAAACTTAAAAATACGTCAATTACCTCCAATGCCCTACATCCCGGTGGTGTTGATTCTGAAATTTATCGTGAGTTACCTAAATATCAATATATGGTGATTAAATTATTTTTGATTTCACCTAACAAACCTGCCGAACTTATTAAAAAAATAGCACTCGATCCTGCATGGTCAAAACGGACAGGACAATATGTCAGTCTGCAAACACCCGCTATTCGCTCTACGAAAGCCAAAGATTTAAAGCTCGCACATCAGCTCTATGATCAGACTTTCGCTTTAGTGAAACACTATCTCTAAAATTTATCTAAAACTTATTAAATCTATTTAAGAACAAGAGTGCTCAGCAAATTTATGCTTAGCACTCGATCTATACTAAACTTCCAACCATTTAAATAAAATTATGATCTTTATTCGCTCTAGTTTGATTACATCTATCGTCTAAAACACCTAAAAGTAATTATAAAATCATTCCAACGTAATGACAAAAGCAACTAAGGGCAGTACAAAAACTTTCTTTTGTCTTAAATTCATTCCTTTTATAAACAAGGAATGATTTGATATATAGCAATTTAATACCTTGATTTTCCAGTTCAATCTTTAAAATTCAATCTTTAAAATCTAATCCTTGCAATTTCATTATGTTTTATGTCTTTGGTAGGTATTTGGTAGGTACACATCTGAATTGTCTTATTGAATACTCAAAGCACGGTATAGATCACCGATAAAAATTCATCATAATGGTAGAAGGAATCGAACCATGGCATTTAAAAATATTTCAGATCAAACTAACGGCTTTTATATTCCATGTGTTTCACTTTTTGGGCCAGGTTGCTCTAAAGAAGTCGGTGAAAGAGCACATAATTTAGGTGCAAAAAAAGCGCTCATTGTGACCGATGAAGGTTTATTCAAATTTGGTGTCGCTGACACGATCGCAGGTTATTTAAAAGAAGCGAATGTTGATTACCATATTTTTCCAGGTGCTGAACCCAATCCAACCGATATTAATGTGCTGAAAGGTGTTGAAGCTTACAATGAGAACAATTGTGACTTCATTATCTCCCTAGGCGGTGGTTCATCGCATGACTGTGCTAAAGGGATTGGTTTAGTGACAGCGGGTGGCGGTAATATCCGTGATTATGAAGGGATCGATAAAAGTACGGTACCGATGACCCCATTGATTGCGATTAACACCACTGCAGGTACGGCTTCAGAAATGACGCGTTTTTGTATTATTACCAATACAGATACCCATGTAAAAATGGCGATTGTGGATTGGCGCTGCACTCCACTGATGGCAATTGATGATCCTAAACTGATGGTTGCAAAACCTGCAGGATTAACAGCTGCGACAGGCATGGATGCACTGACCCATGCCGTTGAAGCCTACGTGTCTACAGCAGCAAACCCGATTACAGATGCTTGTGCTGAAAAAGCAATTACCATGATTAGCCAATGGCTCAGCCCTGCTGTTGCCAACGGCGAAAATATCGAAGCACGCGATGCGATGAGCTATGCACAATACCTTGCAGGTATGGCATTTAACAATGCATCTTTAGGTTATGTTCATGCAATGGCACATCAATTGGGCGGTTTTTACAACTTGCCACACGGCGTATGTAACGCGATTTTACTGCCACATGTCTGCGAATTTAATCTCATCGCGTGCCCAGATCGTTATGCAAAAATTGCAGAATTGATGGGTGTAGATACAGCGCATTTGACAGTCAATGAAGCAGCCTATGCTGCCATTGATGCGATTCGTGAGTTATCAAAAGCTGTGGGTATTCCATCTGGCCTTGCAGAGTTGAATGTTAAAGAGTCTGATTTGTCCGTCATGGCTGAAAATGCACAAAATGATGCCTGTATGCTGACCAATCCGCGTAAAGCCAATCATGCTCAAGTGGTTGAAATATTTAAAGCGGCGATGTAAGTGTTTGATCTTTTAGATTAACCATTCTCGTGTTCCAGAATACAGTCCCCGTGACGCTGAGCTGAGCAAACCTTAATTTTGAGGTTTGCTCAGCACGAGAATCGTATTCTCGCTATTTGATTTAAATTCATTTGACAAAAAAAATCACATCATGAAGGATGATAGACATACGACAATAACATCAAATCAATTGAGTCCTCAGCCATGTCCCAATCTTTCGATCAAAAGCCTTTAGAAATATCATCCCCTTCAATTCAATCAGCACATCGTTCGAATTATTGTCCTGATATTTTAGGTGAAGCTTATGAGCAGTTAATCTTAAATTTTCCTGATGATGATCAAGGCAAAGTCGTTGCAACTTTGGTTCGAAAAAAAGCAGAACAACACACAACCAAAGCGGTTTTATACATTCATGGTTTTCTCGATTATTTCTTTCAAAAAAATTGGCTGAACAGTTTAATCAACATGGTTATGATTTCTATGCCTTAGATTTAAGAAAATACGGACGCTCTTATCTCCCCCATCAAAAGATGTTTTATGTTCAAAATCTAAATGAGTACGATGCAGAAATAACAGAAGCTTTATCGCTGATTGTGCAAGAAGATCATGATGCGGTTGTATTGAGCGGTCATTCTACGGGTGGTTTAATTACGACGTTATACGCCGCACACCATCCTAAAAATAAATTCATCAAAGCATTGTGGCTCAACAGTCCTTTTTATGACTTTAATATGAACATAATTAAGAAAAAATTGGCTCTACCACAGCTCAGTAAAATCGGGAAAAGATGTCCAAAACTTAAATTTCTAAGCGAGTTAAATCCATTTTATGTGACGAGCCTGCATAAGAGTTTAAAGGGTGAATGGGATTTCAATTTAAATTGGAAGCCAACAAAATATCCAATGGTGTATTTAAGTTTTGTGCATGCCATCTATGAAGCACAAAAAGAAATCCATCAAGGCATATCCTTAAATATTCCCGTCTTAGTGATGCATTCAAAACGAACCACCTATCCTCGAAAATTTAATCAAGATGCTCAATCGAGTGATGTCATTTTAGACGTTAAACACATCTCAAAATATGCAAAAAAAATCCAAGGTGATGTTGAAATCATCTCGATTAGAGACGGATTACACGATTTAGTCCTCTCTGCAAAACCAGTGAGAAGGCAGGTGTATCAAACCCTCTTTCAATGGTTGGAACAAAAAATCTAAATCACATAAGCTGTGAATTTTAAAAATTGTTTAGGTTTAAGGAACTCATTATTTTTTGAACAGCAAATATCGACTGAACTCATTCCGACCCATGTTTGTATTTGATCAAGAGTTGATGTGCGGGATGTTCTGATGGTGTCAGCTCGATCAAACGTTCCACAGCATCTATCGCATCTGGATAACGCGCAATATGTTTGAGCAATACATCCGTGTCGTTGGCTTTAAATATCGCATCGCTGAGGCGCGATTCCATACAGTCACGCCAAGCACACAAAAAAGGACTTTCAGTTTTGGCAAGCATCACACCGCTACATAATTTTAAAGCCGTTTCAATATAAGCCGCGTCAAGCGCTTGTTCTGCCTGTAGAAAGTCAGCTTCGACATGTGCCAAAATTCGATACGGTCTAGATCCAAGCATGCCACCCAACAGGTCGCGTAACTGTGACATTTCTGCTTTGAGCGTTCCCATACTGACTTTACGCTCCCCATATAAAGCCTGATGTAAGGTATCTAAGGTCAAACCTTGTGGGCATAATGCCAAAATGGTCAGAATTTCGATTTGACGTGGTGTAAGCACTAAAGCCTTACCGTTAAATAAAATTTGAGGCATCCCAAAGCTACGAATATACAATCGCTGACTTTGATATTCTGTTAATGCAGTTTGGATAATGGAAGCACAACGTTCAGCCGCCAATAAGCCTAAACTGTTGTGATTTTTCCAAGTCGTGGATAAATCAATCACGCCAAGCACATGTTTAGAATAAGGATCAATAATCGGTGCGGCATAACAGACCCAATCATGCACTGAACTCATATAGTGTTCATTGGAAAAAACACAGCTCGATTGTTGCGTTTTTAAAGATAATGCCAATGCATTAGTGCCGACCAACTCCTCCCGCCATTGCCCACCGGCTATAAAATGCACACTTTCAGCAGCCTTTCGCATCTGTCGGCTTGATGCACTCCAAATAATGGTGCTGGCAATATCTGCAACGGCAATCACCATGGAAGATTGCTGAGCAATATGTTTGAGCTCATCTGAACACGTGTTTAATGCATGCTCTAAAGCTGTTCCTTTTGGCATGGATTGATCAATGATTGGAGCAGCGGAGCGATCCTTTGGAATTGCGGCTAAAGTGGATCTTTTCCAAGAACTTAAAATACTTTGTCCAAGTTGTTTCGCTTGTGCTGCTGATCCGCCAATTCTCTCTTTAAATCGTTCTATTTGCTGTCTTTTCAGTATTAAATTTTGCATGCTGATCATTCCTGATTCTTTTAATAATTCCTGACATACATCCACTGTATTGAACTTGGTTGTAAACAATTGTTGAATGCTTGTAAACCTGCTTCATTCCAACCTTTTTCCAACCTTATATTGGTTATGCTAATCAAATATAGGACAGATGTACCTTATACCAAAGTGTAGATGCACTCAATAAACTCTATAAGCAAAGGAAGAACTCACATGCGCTATGTCGATCCGAACCAACCCGGTTCAAAAGTCCAATTTAAAACACAATACGACAATTTTATCGGTGGCAAATGGGTAGCCCCAGTCAAAGGTGAATATTTTGAAAATATTTCACCCGTCGATGGTAACGTCTTTACGAAAGTTCCACGCTCGTCAGTTGAAGATATCGAACTTGCACTCGATGCTGCACATCAAGCCAAAGAAGCATGGGGGAAAACATCGACCACTGTACGTTCAAATATCCTGCTGAAAATCGCTGATCGTTTAGAAGAAAATTTAGAATTATTGGCTGTTGCTGAAACGTGGGATAACGGTAAACCGATCCGTGAAACACTTGCAGCAGATATTCCACTAACCATTGATCATTTCAGATATTTTGCAGGCTGTATCCGCGCTCAAGAAGGCGGTATTTCTGAGATTGATGACGACACCATTGCTTACCATTTCCATGAGCCTTTAGGTGTGGTCGGTCAAATCATTCCATGGAATTTCCCCATTCTGATGGCGGCTTGGAAGCTTGCGCCTGCATTAGCCGCAGGTAACTGTATTGTCCTTAAACCCGCTGAACAAACGCCTGTCAGTATTTTAGTTCTTGCAGAATTAATCCAAGATATTTTACCACCTGGTGTTTTAAATATCGTCAATGGTTATGGCGTAGAAGTCGGTCGTCCACTGGCAACCAATCCGCGTATTTCAAAAATTGCCTTCACGGGATCAACGGCCGTTGGTCAAATGATTATGCAATATGCGACTGAAAACATCATTCCAGTGACTTTAGAGTTGGGGGGTAAATCACCTAATATCTTCTTTGAAGACATTATGGACAAAGATGACGAATTCTTGGACAAAGCGCTTGAAGGTTTTGCCATGTTCGCCTTAAACCAAGGTGAAATTTGTACTTGTCCATCACGTGCCCTTGTCCAAGAAAGCATTGCAGACAAATTCTTAGAAATGGCGGTTGAACGTGTGAAGCGCATCAAAACAGGTCACCCACTGGATACTGAAACCATGATTGGTGCTCAAGCATCTCAAGAACAGCAAGACAAAATCTTGGGTTGTATTGCGACAGGTCGTCAGGAAGGCGCGAAAATCCTTACAGGTGGTGAAGAACGTCATGATGTAAATGGTGGTTTCTATATTGAACCGACGATTTTCAAAGGTACCAATGACATGAAAACCTTCCAAGAAGAAATTTTTGGACCGGTACTTGCGGTTGCCACATTTAAAGACTTTGATGATGCGATTAAGATCGCCAATGACACCATTTATGGTCTAGGTGCGGGTGTTTGGTCACGTTCGGCGCATACGTCTTATCGTGCTGGTCGTGCGATTCAGGCTGGTCGAGTTTGGACCAATTGTTATCACATCTACCCTGCCCATGCTGCCTTTGGCGGTTATAAGAAATCAGGCATTGGACGTGAAAACCATAAAATGATGCTGGATCATTACCAACAAACCAAAAACTTGTTGGTGAGTTATTCAACCAAAGCCATGGGCTTCTTCTAAGACATTCTCAATTACGACCTTTCGAGGTCGTAATTGGCTTTTAAGCGACAAAAAAATTGATCATGATTCGAATATTTTCATCATTACAATTATAAAACAATAAAAAATATTATTTCAGTTAAGTCATTTCAGGGAAGTTCGGTCTGACGCTGGTATCTAAATTGCATTCCTCAGCAGATCAATCAAAATAATATTTTGGAGCTCATGATGAGTGAAATTAATAATGACAGAACACCTACTTCGACATCCCATTCTCCACAACAGCAATATTTTGAAAAACGACAACTTAAACAAGGCGCTGTAGGCTGGCTGTTATTGGTTGGTCTCGGTGTGGCATATGTCATATCTGGTGATTTTGCAGGTTGGAACTTCGGTTTAGCCCAAGGTGGCTGGGGTGGCATGTTTATCGCGACCGTCGTGGTTGCCATCATGTACCTGTGCATGTGCTTGTCTATGTCAGAAATGTCGACGATGCTACCCACGGCTGGCGGTGGATATAGTTTCGCACGAACAGCTTTCGGGCCCTTTGGTGGTTACCTCACCGGTACCGCAATTCTGATCGAATATGCGATTGCTCCTGCGGCGATTGCCTGCTTCATTGGGGCATATTGTGAAAGCTTATTTGGGATAGGCGGTTGGAAAATTTATTTAGCCTGTTATCTCATCTTTATGGCCATTCACTTAAAAGGTGCAGGCGAAGCTTTAAAAATTATGTTTGTGATTACAGCAATCGCTGCTGTCGCATTGTTTGTCTTCATCATCGCCATGATTCCACATTTTAACAGTGCAAATTTATTTGATATTGCGGTCTCTAGTGACAAAGCAGGTGCAAGTGCATTTCTGCCTCTTGGTTATATGGGAATCTGGGCAGCTGTACCTTATGCGATTTGGTTCTTCTTGGCGGTCGAAGGTGTGCCTCTTGCCGCTGAAGAAGCCAAAGATCCGACCAAATCTTTACCCCGTGGACTCATCGGTTCCATGCTGATTCTTGCGACCTTTGCGATTCTGATTTTAGTCTTAGGCGTCGGTGCTGCAGGTGCCAACTTATTGAAAGATTCAGGCGCCCCACTGGTTGATGCCTTAGTTGCAGTCTATGGGCAACATACATGGTTAGCCAGTTTTGTAAATTTTGTCGGACTTGCAGGTCTAGTGGCAAGTTTCTTCTCGATCATTTATGCCTATTCGCGTCAAATCTTTGCCTTGTCTCGTGCAGGTTACCTACCCACATCACTATCACTCACCAATAAAAATAAAACCCCTTACCTAGCGATTATCATTCCCGGCATCATCGGTTTTGGTTTATCCCTCACTGGCGAAGGTGACTTACTTATTTTAATGGCGGTGTTTGGTGCAACCATTTCTTATGTGCTGATGATGCTCTCGCATATCAAATTACGCATAAGCCGTCCTGATATGCACCGCCCCTATAAAACACCTGGTGGTGTTGTTACTTCCAGTATTGCCCTGGTTTTAGCAGCAATTGCAGTCATTGCAGGTTTCTTGGTGAATCCGAAGGTGTGGTTCATGGCCGCTGGGATTTATGTTCTATTTATTGCCTACTTCATTTTCTATAGTCGTCACCATTTGGTTGCTGGAACGCCAGAACAAGAGTTTGAAAATATCCGTAAAGCAGAACAAGAGCTTTAAAAAAACAGCTCCAAGAGGATCGTTTTATGACGTACAAAACCTTAATCGGTCATCAACATTATGTATTTTCAGATTTAAAAACACTGATGGCCAAAGCAACACCGCTGCGTTCAGGTGATGAACTTGCAGGGGTTGCAGCAGAAAATGCGACAGAACGTGTGGCTGCTCAAATGGCTTTAGCCGATGTTCCACTGAAAACATTTCTAAATGAGTCATTGATCCCATACGAGCAAGATGAAATCACACGTTTGATTATTGATGATCATCGGGCAGATTTATTTGCACCGATTTCACATTTTACCGTGGGAGATTTTCGTAATTGGCTATTAAGTAGTGATGCAACCACGGAAAAGTTGCAAAAGCTTTCGATGGGTTTAACCCCTGAAATGGTCGCTGCAGTCAGTAAAATCATGCGCAATCAAGACTTGATCTTGGTGCCGAGCAAATGTGAAGTGGTGACGAAATTTCGTAATACCATTGGGTTAAAAGGTCACCTCTCCACGCGCTTACAACCCAATCATCCCACCGATGACCTACTCGGTATTTCCGCCAGTATTTTGGATGGCTTGATGTATGGCAATGGAGATGCGGTGATTGGAATCAACCCTGCTACAGATAATTTACAGAATTTATCTGAGCTGTTAAAACTGATGGATCATGTGATTCAAGAGTATCAAATCCCCACCCAATCCTGTGTTTTAACGCATATCAGCTCAGGGATTCAACTGGCTGAAAAAAATGTGCCTATCGATCTGATGTTTCAATCGATTGCAGGAACACAGCTGGCCAACGATGGATTCGGTATTAATTTAGCGCTATTGCAAGAAGGATATGAAGCGACCTTAGCATTGAAGCGTGGAACGGTCGGGCAAAATGTCATGTATTTTGAAACTGGGCAAGGCAGCGCACTGTCTAGCAATGCACATCACGGCGTAGATCAACAAACCATTGAAGCTCGAGCTTATGCTGTTGCACGTAAATTTAATCCCTTATTGGTGAATACCGTGGTCGGATTTATTGGTCCTGAATATTTATACAACGGCAAACAAATCATTCGTGCAGGATTAGAAGATCACTTCTGTGGCAAATTACTGGGCTTACCGATGGGCTGTGATATTTGCTATACCAATCATGCTGATGCCGATCAGAATGATATGGACGTGCTGCTCACCCTGTTTGGCACAGCAGGCCTAAACTTCATTATGGGGATACCGGGTTCAGATGATGTCATGTTGAACTATCAAACCACGTCATTTCATGATGCGCTGTATCTTAGACAGTTGTTAGGGCTTAAACCCGCACCTGAATTTGATCAATGGCTTACACAGCAAGGCATTTTCAAACAACATCATCAACGTATTGAATGGGCAGAGAAAATGCCTTCACAATTTTCAAGACTGTTGGCATAGGAGCAACATATGAACCTTATTCCAAATGATCTTTTTAATCCGTCATTTCATCAGGATGAGTGGGAAAAACTTAAACAGTTTACCGATGCACGCATCGCCATTGGTCGTGCAGGTTCTAGCATTCCAACTCGTCCGATGCTCGAATTCCAATTGGCACATGCTCAAGCGCGCGATGCAGTCTATCAAGCGCTTGACGTGGCATCATTAACAGCACAAATTCAAAGCCTCGGACTAGAAACTGTTGCGGTTAAAAGCCAAGCTGAAGACAAACAAGCCTATTTAAAACGACCAGACCTAGGACGTGTATTGGCTCAAGATTCCGTTGAAGTCCTCACCCAATATCAGCATCAACATGCCACAGCCTTTGATGTGTGTATTGTGGTTGGCGATGGCTTGTCTGCTCTCGCAATTGAAGAAAATGCATTTAAACTGATCCAGTCATTACAGCTTGAGATAAAACAGGAAAATTGGACAATTGCGCCCATCGTGATTGCAACAGGCAGTCGTGTTGCACTGGGTGATCAGGTTTGTGAACTTTTAAAAGCCAAAATGCTGATCATGCTCATTGGAGAACGCCCCGGTTTAAGCTCCCCTGACAGCCTAGGGATTTACTATACTTTTGGCGCAAAATCAGGAGATTTAGACTCGAAACGAAATTGTATTTCTAACGTTCGACCTGCGGGTTTAAGCATTCCGATTGCGACCCAGCGACTGATGAATTTGATGAGAAAATCAAAAAGCTTAGGCTATTCTGGTGTAAAGCTCAAAGATGATCATGAAATTGAAGTTTTAGACGTATCTGCTAGCCAGAAAAGATTATTTTAAAATGCTTAAGCCTGATTATTTTCAATCATCATAGTCCAATCAAGTCTATAAAAACGTCTATAAAAACGTCTATAAAATACGTCTATAAAATACCTCTATAAAACTCCTACCATGAAATAAAAAAATCCCTGATCGTCAGGGATTTTTATAAAGCGTGCATCAATCTTTTAGGGATTTTAAATCAATCACAAAACGATATTTCACATCACTTTTCAGCATACGCTCAAAAGCGTTATTGATATTTTGCATATCAATTATTTCCACATCAGACACAATATTGTGCTCACCACAAAAATCCAACAACTCTTGCGTTTCCTGAATACCGCCAATCACCGAGCCTGCGATTGATTTACGCCCCATGATCATCGGTACAGAATGGGTTGAGAACTCACCTAAATATCCCACAAGTACCAATGTTCCACTCAATGCCAATGTTGGAATATAGGGCTTTAAATCATGGTCATAAGGAACCGTATCAATAATCAAATCATATTGATTTTTGACCGCTTTCATTTGACTTTTATCTGTTGAAAGCACCACATGATCAGCACCTAAATCTTTGCCATCTTGTTCTTTATTTGGTGAGCGAGTAAAAAGGGTTACTTCTGCACCCAAGGCATGCGCGAGTTTAATCGCCATATGTCCCAGTCCACCTAGCCCGATGACAGCGACTTTTGATTTAGGTCCAACCTTCCAGTGACGTAATGGCGACCATGTGGTAATCCCTGCACATAAAATTGGTGCGACTGCTTTGGTATCTAAGTTTTCAGGCACTTTCAGCACAAAATCTTGACTGCAAATAATGGTTTGCGAATATCCACCATAGGTCACACTTTGATCGTGGCGATCTAAACTGCCGTAGGTGCCTGTATTGCCCTGTTCGCAGTATTGTTCTAAACCATCATGACAAGCCGAACAGGTACGGCACGAATCCACCATACAACCAATACCAACCAAATCACCGACTTTAAATTTAGTCACAGCATTGCCAATACTTTTGACTCGACCGATCACTTCATGCCCTGGAACAATCGGATAACGACTAAAGCCCCAGTCATTGCGTGCTTGGTGTAAATCTGAATGGCACACGCCACAATATTCAACATCAATGATCACATCATCAGGGCGTGACTGACGTCGTTCAAATTTAAAAGGAACCAATGGACTTTGTGCATCCAGTGCAGCATAGGCTAAAACGTGTTGTGTCATTTTCGCTTCCTTTTGGGTAGTTATTTTGAATTGAAATTCTATTTTGGGCTTAATCATTTACAGTTAAGTAATGCGATGAATCATGAGATCATTAAATCATTCGTAATATTTCTATCTGAATTTCTAGCTAAAACGTTTAGAAAAACATAGCACCTTAAAATGAGCTACTGAACATATAAATCATACTAAGTATTTACATTACTCAGTGCAGTTTCAACAAAGTGTAGATGATCAACACCCCAATATAATTCATCTTTGACAATAAAACTTGGTGCGCCAAACAAACCACGCTCAATCGCTTCCTCAGTGATAAATTTAAGCTCATTCTTCACTTTTTCATCATCCAGCCACAACTTCACTTTTGCTTCATCTAAGCCATGGATTGTAGCCACTTGGATTAACTCATCTCGATCATTCAGATTTCGTGGATGAGCAAACATGGCATCAAAAAGTCCTGTTAATACTTGGTGAAATTGTTCAGGTGCAAATAATTTTACTGCTGTGACTAAGCGCATGACAGGTAGTGTATTGATCGGGAAATTAGGATTCATCTTAAAAGGAATATTCCAAAGCTTTGACCAACGGCGTAAATCAATCATGGCATATTGTGCTTTGGCAGGAACCATAATTGGACTGCTATTCCCTGTTGCTTTAAATACTGCGCCCAAAAGCATCGGTTTATAGATAATTTCAGCATGCTGCTGCTCAGCAATTTTTTGTAGCTGATAAAAGCCGATATAACTATAGGGACTACCCAAATCAAAATAAAACTCAACGATTTTCATTGTTCATTTCCTTAAATCATTAATCCAACTTGTTATCGGAATCACTTATGTGAGTGTCATTTTCCATATTCAGTTGAGATATTTTTCTTTTATGACGCTTCTTCTGTAGCTCTTTATATTCCCATTCTTTTTTAGCTCTATATTGAGAACTAAAAATAAGTCCGATACCTGATCAGCAAATCAAATAAACACGACTTAGGCAACTTTAAACATTACCATTTTTCATTCCAGGGTCTCAGATCTAATTCATGCGTCCATGCATCCCGCGGTTGATGCGCGATATGCCAATAATTTTCTGCGATATGTTCTGGATTTAATATGCCATCCTGCTCTTTCTTTTCATAAAGGGCAGGAAAACTGTCTTTGATAAAAGCAGTGTCTATTGCACCATCGATTACCACATGCGCAACATGAACATTTCGAGAACCTAATTCCCTTGCCATACTTTGAGCCAATGCACGGAGTGCATGTTTCGCCCCTGCAAATGCAGCAAAATAAGCCGAACCTCGAATACCTGCTGTTGCACCTGTAAAGATGATGGTGCCACGCTCACGTTGCACCATTCGTTTCGCAGTTTCACGACCTGTGAGAAATGCACCAAAGCATGCCATTTCCCAAATCTTAAAATATTTACGTGCTGTTTCTTCTAGTATGCTACAAGGCACATTTGCTCCAATATTAAACACCATGACTTCAATCGGGCCAATCTCAGATTCAATCTGTTCAATCAGTTCGATTACTTGTTCTTCTTTACGTGCATCCGATGCAAATCCAAATGCACGCCCACCTTCGTGTTCAATCGATTCGATCAAAGGCTGTAATTTATCTGCATTACGACGCGTCATACAGGCAATATAACCACCGCGAGCAAACCGTTTTGCAATTTCTCCACCTGTTGCATCTCCTGCACCAATCACAAGTGCAACTTTATTTGAATGATGGTCTTTAGAATTACGATCAATCGCGTCTGATTCCTTGTCTCTTTTTTGCATTTCCTTCGACTCTTTATTATTTGAACTTATCTAGATCTTATGAGGGATGACTCGATCAGTCAAAGTTATTTGCCAAGCGGATGATTCACTTTAGAAATACTTTGATTACACCTTAAATTACGGTTTATTTCACAAAATAATCATTCTTTTTTGTTTCAATTGAGCTTAAAGTGCTTGATATATTTTGTACGATTCAAATTAGACAATGACTGCTTTTGCACACCTTCCAAAAACGATCTATGCCATTCAACACCTTGCATTTGAAGATCTAGGCTCACTTGAAGATGTCTTTTATCAACTTGGTTTTCGGGTTCGTTATTTTGAGGCAGGTATTGATGACTTAACTAAAGCTCTAGATTATGAAGGGCTGACAATTATCTTAGGTGGTCCAATCGGCGTTTATGAAGCAGCTGACTACCCTTTCTTACAACAAGAAATTGACTTACTTAAAGTTCGTTTAGAGAAAAAATTGCCGACTTTAGGGATTTGTTTAGGGGCTCAGCTGATTGCGCATGCCTTGGGTGCGAAAGTTTATGCAGGTCATCAAAAAGAAATCGGTTGGAGTCCTTTAGAAATTCGCCTTGCAACCAATAATGTGCTCAAGCCCTTAGCTGATACACATGTTCTGCATTGGCATGGTGATACTTTTGATCTCCCTGAACAAGCGACTTTATTAGCAAGTTCTCAAGTTTATAGTAATCAAGCATTTCAAGTGGGCAGCAATATTTTGGCTTTGCAATTCCACATCGAAGTGGCTGCTGAAAGTTTAGAAAAATGGTTAATTGGACACACCTGCGAATTACGCCATGCAAAAATTGATATTCACAGACTACGTAGTGACAATCAACAATATGCTGATCAACTTGAGGATGTTGCCGATTTGATTCTTCGTCATTTTATGCAACAACTTCAAATAGCTTAAGAGCCTTTTAACAATAAAATTTGGCCCCGAATCAGATTGCCGAATTGTTAGAATAACGTGCCTGTCAACGCAGGCATTTTCATTAATTTTCACGCATAAATTTGCTGGCTTTTAAAGACTCCACACTTTCAATGCATTTAGGTCAAATAAAATGCGTCTTGAATTTTAAGCCTTCTAAAGTTGTGTTTTGCTCACTTTAAAATTCAACTAATATCAATTTAAATTTCGAGATAAGCATAATATGACGCCTCTGATTAGTATTGCCATTATTCATCTTTTCGCATTAATTAGCCCCGGCCCTGATTTCTTTTATGTGACTCAAAGTGCTGTGCGCCAGTCCCGAACGCATGCATTATTTGCTGCTTTAGGTATTTCGCTGAGCATTTTAGTTTGGGCTCTGTGTGCAATAAGTGGTCTTCACTATCTATTCCAAAAAATGGCATGGCTTCAACAGGTATTGATGATTTGTGGTGGTCTCTACTTATTTTATCTAGGTCTTCAATTGTTGAAATCAGCGTGTAAAAAATCCGATGTGATACTTATTGAAGAGAAACCACATACTGAAAAATCTTATGCCAAACTTCTCATCCAAGGTTTTCTGACCAATATGGCGAACCCTAAAGCATTGGTTTATTTTAGTAGTGTCTTTGCCATTGCAGTCAATACTGATGTGAGCCTGTTTCAACAAAGCTCTTTATTGGCATTGGTTTTTATTGAAAGCTTAATTTGGTTTGCATTGGTGGCTTATCTATTTTCAGCAACTAAAGTAAATGCGTATTATCAAAAGTTCAGTAAAAAAATTGATGCCATCACAGGTGGCATTTTTATCAGCTTTGGATGTTTACTGATTCTAAATCGTGATTAATATTTATACTGATTAAGCTTTATACTGAGACTAACAATAGCATCAGAATCTAAAAAGCACCCTCAGGTGCTTTTTAGATTGATTAAACGATGCGTCAGTCATTAATCAAATTATTTTTTCTCAGTTGGAACAGATGCTTCAGTGGTGATATTTACAGTAATTTTATCACCGACATTTGGAACATAAGCACCGACACCAAATGCTGAACGATCAAAACTCGTTGTTGCATTAAAACCAATCGTTTCCGCTTTGCTCATTGGATGCACAGCTTGTTTATTTAAAACAGCATCAAGCACCACAGGTTTGGTCACATTTTTAATCGTTAAATCACCCGTGATTTTGTATTTGGTTTTACTGATCGCTTGAACTTTTGTGCTTTTGAACGTGATATTTGGGTATTTCTCTGCATCAAAAAAATCAGCTTTTAACAAATGCTCATCGAGTGCTTTTACGTTGGTATTTAGGCTCGTCAATGGAATTGTTACATTCACAGAAGAATTTGCAGGTTTTGCATTGTCTACTGAAATTGTACCTTGAATATCGCTGAAATTAGCCGATGGTGTAGAGAAACCAAAGTGATTCCAAGTAAATACTGTCGCGGTATGTGTTGGATCGATTTTATAATCAACTGATTTTGCTACCGAAAAAGTTGCAACTGAAGCAACGGTTAAGCCTAATGCTAATGTTTTAAAATTCATGTTTTTTCTCGCTTTAATGATTCATTTTAGTCTATAGAGTTTTTAAATGATTGCACCCTTAAACATAAAACGGTTTGTTGCATGGGTAGAACGATAAAAATGTAATTTTTTATATTGTAGTTATGATGGAGTTAAGGACAACGATATTGAATAAATCCAGTCTTACGTGCGATTCGATCATACAAAAGCTGTGCTGTTTCATTTGACTCATGAGTCAACCAATACAACCGATCACAACCTCTCTGATTGGTCACTTGCTGAGCATACTCAATCAAGTGTCGTGCAATACCCTGATTTCTAAAATTTTCATTTACATATAAATCTTGTAAATAGGCATAAGGCTGAATCGTCCAACAACTATCATGCTCAATAATATGCACAATACCGACCACTTGATCATCCTTAAACGCAGCAAAACCATAGATATGCTGCTGTTCCTGATCGATCAATTTTTCCCATGTGTTGGCGGTGATTGGCTCAGAAATATCTGCCTGATAAAATGTCTGATAGGCTTTCCAGAGATGAAGCCATTCTTGATATTGTTCTGACATGAGCGGTTTGATTTGAATATTATGTTTCATGAAATATAGAGTCTCATTTAAATCTCATCATTTTATAAATGAAAACTCAACTTAAAGCGATTGTTGTTGTACCCCATTTTATTAAAAGTATTATTCATTTAAACCTAAAAAAGGCCATATCCCTGATAAAATATGACCTTGCGTGACGATAAAGATTAAAAACAATCTTATAGTTTTTTTACCAAAACGCGATCGACTTGTTTACGACCTGACGTTGTCTCGCGGTTTTGACGACGTACTTTAATGATTTTATCTTCTTCCATATCTTTAAGAAGTAAAACCACTGCAACCATGCTCTCTAAAGGTAGATCCTGACCGATCCACTTCTCTTCACCCGCATCCATTAAGGTAATTTCATCACTAATCTGGTTATACAGGCTCATATTTCCTCACTTGTGATCTTAAAAACCACACTAAAATGTTTTCCGAATGATTCGGCGTGCATATTATACGCCCGAATCAGAAAATTAAGCAGATTATTCCAATCTTAATAGCAACATTTGATATTCTGCTTAAATCCTCTTAATAAAAAAAACGCTCCGTATGGAGCGCTTTTCCACTGGCTTAATGTTAATGATTAAGCAATAATTTCTTTTACAGCAGCCACTACAGCTTCAGTCGTAATACCAAAGTGTTGGTATAAGTCTTTTGCAGGTGCAGATTCACCATAAGTCGTCATACCAATCACACGACCATCTAAACCCACAAATTTCCACCAGTAATCAACATGCGCCGCTTCTACAGCAACACGTGCACGAATATTCGATGGAAGAACTGCTTCACGATAAGCCACATCTTGTTTCACAAATTCTTCAGCACATGGCATAGAAACAACACGCACACCATCAAGTTGTGCATACGCATCCATTGCAAGCGATACTTCAGAACCTGTCGCAATGATAATGGCTTTTAACTCGCCTTTTTCTTTAGCCAATACATAACCACCTTTCGCAACATCTGCAATTTGAGCATCAGTACGCGTTTGGAACGGTAAGTTTTGACGAGAGAAAATGAGGGCTGTTGGACCTTCACTACGTACCAGTGCAGATTTCCAAGAAATTGCAGCTTCTACCGTGTCACATGGACGCCAAGTGTTGAGGTTCGGTGTACCACGTAAAGATGCAATCTGTTCCACGGGTTGATGTGTAGGACCATCTTCACCTAAACCAATTGAGTCGTGTGTATAGACATGAATCACACGCTGTTTCATCAGTGCAGACATACGTACTGCATTACGTGCATATTCCATAAACATGAGGAATGTTGCTACATAAGGGATGAAACCTCCGTGAAGGGCTACACCGTTGGCAATGGCTGTCATACCAAATTCACGTACGCCGTAATGAACGTAGTTACCTGCAGCATTGTCTTGAACGCCTTGTGCACCTTTCCAAAGCGTTAAGTTAGAACCCGCAAGATCCGCAGAACCACCTAAGATTTCAGACAACAATGGCGCAAATGCTTGAATCGCATTTTGGCTCGCTTTACGTGTCGCAACTGTTTCAGCTTTAGCATTTACTTCAGCAATATAAGCATCTGCCTTCGCAATGAAATCGCTTGGTAATTCACCTGACATACGACGTTTAAGATCAGCCGCTTCAGTTGGATATTTTGCAGCATATGCAGCAAAAGTGTCGTTCCAAGCAGCTTCAGCCTGTTGACCTTTTTCTTTTGCATCCCAAGCGCTATAAACATCAGCAGGAATTTCGAACGGACCTTCAGTCCAACCTAAAGCTGCACGGGTTAATGTGATTTCGTCATTACCCAGTGGAGCACCGTGGCAATCTTCTTTACCTTGTTTGTTTGGTGAACCCAAACCAATAATCGTTTTACAAATGATGAGTGTTGGTTTATTCGTTTCAGCTTTCGCTTCTAAAGTTGCAGCACGTAATGCATCTGCATCATGACCATCCACTTTAAGCACTTGCCAGCCGTAAGCTAAGAAGCGTTGTTCTGTATCGTCAGAGAACCAACCTTCAACTTCACCGTCAATTGAAATGCCGTTGTCGTCGTAGTAAGCAACAAGTTTACCCAAACCTAAAGTGCCCGCCAATGAACATGCTTCGTGAGAAACACCTTCCATTAAGCAACCATCGCCTAAGAAACAGTAAGTGAAATGATCAACAACTTTAATGTCATCTTTGTTGAATTGTGCAGCTAAAGTTTTTTCAGCAAGTGCAAAACCCACAGCATTGGCAATGCCCTGACCCAATGGACCAGTGGTTGTTTCAATACCCGGTGCATAACCTAATTCTGGATGACCAGGCGTTTTAGAATGCAATTGACGGAAAGATTTAAGATCTTCAATTGAAAGATCATAACCAGTCAAATGTAACAATGCATAGTGAAGCATTGAACCATGACCATTAGACAACACGAAACGGTCACGGTTCGCCCAATTTGGATTTGTAGGGTTGTGACTCAAGAATTCGCGCCATACAACATCAGCAATATCCGCCATCCCCATTGGAGCACCTGGATGTCCAGAGTTTGCTTTTTGCACAGCATCCATTGCGAGTACACGAATTGCGTTTGCAACACGACGTTCATTCAGCGGGGTTGTCATAGATCAGAATCCGATATATTTAAAAATGTGGGAAGTTGAATTAAATTCAAAACTGCGCGTATTGTCGTAAAAAAATGAGACAGCGTAAAGACTAGAAACGTATATTTATCCTATATTGAGGCAAATATAGTTAAAAACAAGATGTTTAAAATTATACTACAGGTGGAATATTCAGTTTAAATGAATTTAAGCAATGCTGACTTGATTCCGACCCCGTGTTTTAGCTTGATAGAGCGCCTGGTCCGCTTCATTCACCACTTGTAATGAACTTTGACTCGGATGTGAAAATGCCACACCGATACTACACGTTACGAATATGGATTTCATAGGATCTACGGCATGGCGGTGGCTAGCGAGTGCTGAACGACAACGCTCGGCTAAACGCTGAACTTCGTAAGGATGTGTATTTTCAATAATAATTAAAAATTCTTCCCCACCATATCGCCCCAAAACATCACTTCTTCGAATAACTTGCTTTAAGGTATTCGCTGCACTGATTAAAATTCGATCTCCCATCAAATGTCCGTAGGTATCATTAACCGACTTAAAATGATCTAAATCAATTAATAATATGGCATAAGGATGGTCAGACGATTCAGTTTCATCGAGCTGCAATAAAAACTCATTCAACATACGGCGGTTATAAATAGACGTTAAACCATCCTTACGACTGAGTTGCGTGACATAAGACTCACGTGCAGACCATTGCGTAAGTATGGTATTGAGAATAAATACACCGAGTAAAAAAGGTGGTGCACTAAAGTAAACAGTACTACACAACCAAAACGAATTTTTAAAATTGGGATAACCGATCTGATCAATGTTGAACAAAGGTTTATATTGAACTTGACCATTAACGATTCCACTAGACAAGAAATATACAAATACAGCTATGGCATAGATAAGTGTAAAAATCAGCATCTTACGATCAAATAAGACAATCAATAAGTAAATAAAACTCATTGCATTGATAACCGCCCCAGCTTCAAGTAAGCCTGAAGAATACCAATCAAATACCATGGAGCTAATCAGTAAAACAGCACAAAAATAGGGGAAAAAATGTTGTGCCCACTCTTGATTACGACTCAGTAATAAGATAAAAACCACAAGTAGTGTAAAGAAAAACTCAACGATCTCAATGTTAAGATGGAAATATAGAGTTTCCAAATTTACAAATTGCTGGACTTCAGGAGTAAGTAATGTAAATGCCTTCCAGCTGATCCATAATGCACGTATAAAAAGATAAAAAACGAGCACTAAAATACACTTATGAACCTGACTCCAATTTAAAATTTTTGAATCAAATACAAACCAATGCACATAGCTCAGTAACGATTTTAACATTTTATATTTGACTCTTCACGACCAACTGCCTAAGCACATTTATTAGTATTGTTTAACAATTTGCTTAATATAAGGCTAATGCGGGCAGATTCACTCAATTTGATACAAAAAAACAAACAAATAATTCGTTAAAGTTTTAACCCTAAGACTTGATTTTATTTATAAATATGGTGAAAAAATTGCAACTTTTTACTAAAGATTGAATCCTCATTCAATGTTTGCTCATTTATAGATGATTTGACATAGCTGGTATTTATTCTTGTATTAACTCGTATGTAGCTCATGCATTTATTGTATGAATAGCCCTATTCCAGACCTTTATCAGTTTGATAGATGTACATATCAATTAAAAAGGCAATAAATTGACATAATTTCATGCTTTTTAGTCAGGTTGAGCTAGTCCAAAAGTCTAACTCGATGTACCATATTGCGTCTTTTAAATTTAACTGTGATAGGACTTATGCGCGAGTACGCTGTATTTACTTCAGAATCTGTAAGCGAAGGTCATCCAGATAAAATGGCTGATCAAATTAGTGATGCTATCTTGGATGCAATCTTAAAAGAAGACCCGTATGCACGGGTTGCTTGTGAAACGCTTGTAAAAACAGGTGCTGTCGTTCTTGCCGGTGAAATCACAACAACAGCAAATATCGACTTTGAAGCGATTGTTCGTAACACTGTCAATGGTATCGGTTATCACCATTCCGATCTTGGCTTCGATGGCTCTACTTGTGCTGTATTGAATATGATTGGTAAACAGTCGCCTGAAATCGCTCAGGGTGTTGACCGTCAAAAGCCAGAAGATCAAGGTGCGGGTGACCAAGGTTTAATGTTCGGTTACGCTAGTCGTGAAACTGATGTGCTGATGCCTGCTCCAATTTCATATGCGCATCGTCTTATGGAAAAACAAGCTCAGCTTCGCAAGCAAGGTACTTTAGCTTGGTTACGTCCAGATGCAAAAAGCCAAGTTACTTTTGCTTATGAAAATGGCAAACCTGTTCGCTTAGATGCTGTTGTACTTTCAACTCAACATGATCCTTCAATTTCTCAGTCTCAATTAAAAGAAGCTGTGATTGAAGAAATCGTGAAGAAAGTTATTCCTGCTGAAATGTTCCATGCAAATACTAAATTCCATATTAACCCAACAGGTATGTTTGTGATTGGTGGACCTGTAGGTGACTGTGGTTTAACGGGTCGTAAAATCATCGTTGATACATACGGCGGTATGGCGCGTCATGGTGGTGGTGCTTTCTCTGGTAAAGATCCATCGAAAGTTGACCGCTCCGCTGCTTATGCTGGTCGTTATGTTGCAAAAAACATTGTGGCTGCTGGTCTTGCAGATAAATGTGAAATCCAAGTGTCATATGCCATTGGTGTTGCAGAACCGACTTCGATTTCGATCAATACATTTAACACGGCTAAAGTATCGGAAGAATTGATTATTGCGTTAGTTCGTGAACACTTTGACTTACGTCCATACGGTATCACGCGTATGCTTGATCTGATTCAACCGATGTATCAACAAACTGCTGCTTACGGTCACTTTGGTCGCGAAGGTTCTGATAGTGCATTTACTTGGGAAAAAACAGACAAAGTTGAAGCATTACGCGCCTCTGCTGGTCTCTAATTTTTGAGTAAGTATTTAATATAAAAAGCCCACAACGTTGTGGGCTTTTTATATCCAATCATAATTTGAACAATCAAAGGAACAAAAATTATAAGCTTTATAATTGGCTAGATATTATTGACTCGTTTTTTGATTACCCTGCTCTAGCGCATTTAAAAAACCATGTTGTACAGGGACATTTTGATGATCATGTAAATACATTTGCCCTACTTTGAAAACAATCGCAACCATCAAACAAGCAAAAATACAAAACATCCAAAATCCATAAGGGGTTCGAATATTCTGTGATCCACAGCTTTGACAAACTTTCTCAGAAGACTGTACTGTCTTTTCGCAACACGCGCAGTGAGACTGATAGTGCATCATTTCTTACTCCCAGCTTGATCGTTATTTTTGTTTTATCTATATTTTTTTAACGCTTTTATTATCTTATGAGACACAATATACATTATCAACCCATATTTTAATAAATAACCACCAATAAGTAATATCAAAATATTTAAATTATAAATTTCATAAACATAAGTTGGTTAGGTCTCGATTCTGACCACCTTTTAAACGTAACAAAAAATTAATTATTTATTTTATCTCAATTAATTATTTAATTAATATAAATACAATCAAGTTGAATTAAAGATCGTTCAAATTGAGTCATTATAAATTCTCGATTCCAAATATGATAAATTATTATAGAATACACTTTTACATAAAGCTTGGGATTCAAAATGGTTCAGTTAATTAAAAAAGGGGGGTTGCGTGAGCGTGCCAATCGCAGCCGAACCTATCAAGGCTCTGAAAATACAGAAACCACACTTCATCCAAATTCATATTCGGATAATAAAAAACAAGGTTTTGACCAAGATGATTCAGGTCGTGTTTCAAAGTCAGCGATTGCAATAAAGGCTTTTGATCCTTCAAAACCCGATACGCTTTAAGTCAAATCCAAACTCAAAAGACCTCTTGCGAAAGTAAAAACTATCCCCATATAAATGTCATGAGATATCAGAAATTAAACCATTTTTCAGATTCTGAATTCAAACGCTTGGTTGGCGTACCTCGGCAAGTTTTTACTGAAATGGTCGAGGTTTTAGCAAAAGCAGAATCACTTAAAAAGAAATCAGGGCGTCCTCATACATTAGCGCTTGAGGATCAATTGTTGTTAACGCTCAATTACTTAAGAAACTACAACACTCAGCTAGAATTGGCGGCGCATTATCATATTGCTGAGAGTAACGTGAATCGAACCATAAAAAAGGTTGAGGATGCGTTGATGAAATCAAGGCGTTTTACGCTTCCAAAACGATCTATCACCACAGCAGATGAACACTTTAATTGGGTTATTATTGATGCAACAGAATGTTCAATATAGCTAAAAATCCAATATGAGCTACAATAGAAAAAACACTAAGATTTAGGATCATGCCAAAAACATATTCTGTCGATCTACGCGAAAAAGTCATGCAGTTTTATAAAGAATCACAGCATAAATCCAAAACGTGTGAACTGTTTAATATAACCCGAATCCTGCTTAAGCCGATGAATCAATAATTTGAATTGTTGGCTTATTTCGATGGGTTAATTGATATGCACATAACGAGGCGTAAATTCCACTGAGAAATCCACGAACACTGCGTGCTTCACTCGTCACTAAATTGTATTGACCTTTCAATAGGCTGAATAACGTTTCTATTTTATTGCGCTGTTTTAAGTGATATTCATCTGGCACACTGAGCTCAACAGACCGCATGTTCTTCCGATGATAAGTAATCAAATCAATACCTTGATCTTGTAACCTACTTTTTAATTCTTGGCTGATGTAACCTCGATCCCCATAAAGTTTTGCTTTTATACCAGCAACCAATTGTTCAACCATTTTTATGTCAGCAACATATCCATTCGATAAAGCAGAACAAGCAATTTCACCAAATTGATTCATCGCAATATGTAATTTACAGCCATAAAACCAGCCCATTGAGCTTCTACCACGTGATGCAATTTGGACTAATGATTTATGACGCTGAATACGTT
>NZ_JCAKMY010000023.1:0-59737 GCF_059515845.1 Acinetobacter sp. CY79 | reverse complement strand
GGATTTATGCTGTGATTCTTTATAAAACTGCATGACTTTTTCGCGTAGATCGACAGAATATGTTTTTGGCATGATCCTAAATCTTAGTGTTTTTTCTATTGTAGCTCATATTGGTTTTTTAGCTATAACTAACCCGAATCGCGGATAAGGATTTTTCTTTAAAATCATAAGCTAAATGTAATTTTATGATTAGTTTTTAGTGTTATCAGACCAAAGCATAGACTTTTTTATGCTCAAAATGATGGATAAGTCTCAAGATGAATGATCTCATTTCCTTAAGCAGGATTCGGGTTAACTACTTTATTTAAGGGATGAGTTGCCACTGAATTTGATTACGTCCCATGTTCTTTGCTTGATAAAGAAGTAAATCGGCAGACTCCATAGTTTGGTCAAACTTAATTCGATGATTAAAAAAATCCATACCGATACTGATTGTAATTGGAATAGTTTTCCCATTAATGATGAGTGGTTGGGATTCTATCGCTTTGCGTATGCGTTCTCCAATATTTAATGCAATCTCATGATTCACATCTTTCAGTACGATTACAAATTCTTCACCACCAATGCGTGAAATTTCGTCATAAGGACGAATCGATTTACGCATAATTGAACTGACATGCTTCAATGCTTCGTCACCGATAGGATGTCCATAAGTATCATTAATTTTCTTAAAATAATCTAAATCACACAGCAATAACGCATTTTGGATCGAATTTGATTGGGTAAGTGCGTTGATCCGTTCATTTAACGCACGACGATTCAGTAATCCCGTGAGTGGATCAATATTACGTTCGACTCTTAGTTTTCTCATCTGGTCTTGTAGAGCACAGCCGATAAACAAACCAAAAAACAGTAAATCCAATATGATGAGCAGTAATTGAGTAGTTGCCCAAATATTTTCACTATCTGAAACAAGTTTGTTGTTGTCCATGATCATAAATAAAATCATGCCACGAAAAACCGCAATAAAGACGATAAAACAGACGACATATTTAAGACCAAGATCGACATACATGCGTGGTTTTAGTGACCAGATTTCATAAATACGATTTCCAAAAATAGATGAAATCGTGATGCCTAAAATTAAATGTCGTATATCTTGATTATCTTGAATCGCTGAGAAGTAAAAGAGTAAGCAAAAGCCAATTAAGGCAACGAATACGATATTGCCCCAATGTGTTTCTATATCGAGCCGATGATGGACAGCATGAGTGATAAAAATAGAAGCAAGCAAAAATATGCCAAGTACCAGTGCAATGCTATAAGCCATGACTGAGTGCGCTAGAATGGTATGCAATAAAATACACAGCCCAATGCAAACTGTTGCGACTCCATGCCATGTAATATATTTTGGTAATACTTTGATTAGGTTAAAGCAGACAACGCATAAACCAATGACAATCAAGAAAGCAGGAATAATCAGACTAAAAAAGTTTAAGTTTTCAATGATCATGGTCGTTATTTCAACCTCTTTTTCACGTCATCATCTCAGGTGATGATCTTTTAAATCGTAATTTTGTTGAGCAATTTTTTGCATTCTGATTACTTTTTATCATAAATATAAATATATAAATTAGATATGTATTTATTAAAAAATAACTGATATTTTAAGGAGATAAGTTCGAACTAGAACATAAATTATGTGACAAGTTTTGATTTTTAGCTTGAAAATATGATCTTCATTTAATCTAAATATTAATAGCTGTGCGATTAAATTGTCCCGTAATAGATAAATATCAATGATCGTATTGATATTCAGAATTAAGCTGACCTAAGCAAAAAATAAAATGACAAATGATTTTTTAATTAATCGATTAAAGGGCAGTTTTTAGTAAGAATAAGAAGGACGTTCTAGCAGAGGATCAGCACTTTTTTAATGTAAATGCATGTGCAAGCCAAACAAGAGACGGAGAAAATTAAGAATATTGAGACATTAAAAATGAAAGGGTTCCTAAGCAAAATTATTGATTGATTTAATTTTAAAAAACTCAGCATATGGAATTCAAAACATAATTCTAATAGCAAATAAAGGACGTATGAGCAAAAGCATTTGGCACAGACAGATTGATTCATTACACCAATTTATGCTCAGGAGCTCTTTACTCAACAGTAGTAACTTGACTAAGTCCATTCTGATCTTAATTTTAGGGGCTAATGATTTTATTAAATGGTTTTTGTGGATTTATTTTTCGAATGCAAATCCTCAAAATCAACAATGGATTAATCAGGATCATTATCTTCCCTTTCTGATCTATAACGTAGCGGGATTCATGCTATTTTGGGGGATGGTTTGGGTCTGCATACGATTCAAACATGCATCATTTACCCAACAATATATGCCCTATATAGCGGTAATCGTTCTGTGTTCTATTTATATGTTTAATGGTTATTTTATTGGTATCGGTAGTCCAGCAACGATTGCCGCCTATGTCAATTTGATCTGTTTAGGCTTGGTTCTATTCACTAGAAATATTGTATATACCGCATTGATTCCAATGACGGTTGTATTACTGGCACTCATTTTCCTCAGTGCATATCAAATCATTCCTTATGCACCTTTATTCAGTGAAGCGCTGAATCAATCGATTTTGATTTATAACACCTTTTGGGTGTATAGCATGTTGATTATTTACATTCCGATTTTTTTTGCCAGTGTTGTTATTTTTGAGATTTTGTTGCTGCAGTGGCGAAATCGTGAAAACTGGGTTAATGAAATTAGCCAAAAAGATCCGCTGACGGGTGTATTTAATCGACGCGTTATTGACCGAGATTTAAAAAAACTACATCAACTCAATTCGTCTTATGCAGTGATATTGATCGATTTAGATCATTTTAAATCCATTAATGATCGTTTTGGACATGACGTGGGGGATCATGTGTTACGACGTGTGGCTCATGTTTTAAGTGTGAATATTCGTGGAAATGATATGGTCGGGCGTTTCGGTGGTGAGGAGTTTCTAATGATTTTACAAACATCTGATCTAGATAAAATGAAGGAGATTGCGGAGCGATGTCGTCAACAGATTGAACAGGAGAATTTCATCATTCAGGATAATCTTACGATTCAAATTACGGCAAGTTTTGGTATTTCGATTTACCAAGATGGTATGACGCATGAACAAGTGATTAAACGTGCAGATCAGGCTTTATATTTAGCAAAGGAGCAAGGACGTAATCAGGTTCAGTGTGCGATTTAAAAGCGCTACTAACATTAAAATTGATCTTAGCTGCTTACTGAGGGATGGATTTCTTAGTGGTTATTGAAATCCTGATGCAAAACTATCTTAGAGTTTTGGCAACGCCCGATGCTATACATTTGTAAACTTTAATCACGATCTGGCTTTGGTAACTTACATGGTGCTCAAGCGTTAAATGTATAACGTTATTTTTATGATGATAAAAAATAAAATGATTTAGAGGTTCATGATGAAAAGCCCTGTACCAGATTACTTGAATCAAGTCTTATCCAATTGTGATTTAAACCATGAGGGGGCATTGGCAGATTATATCCCTGAACTGGCGAATGCAGATCCGAATAAATTAGCACTGGCACTTTCAACGGTAGATGGTGTTATTTATTCGAGTGGAGATGTGGATGTTGAATTTACTATTCAATCTATGTCGAAACCTTTTGCTTATGCACTAGCACTCACAACACATGGTTTCGATAGCATTTTATCTAAAGTAGGTGTCGAACCTTCAGGTGAGGCTTTTAATCAGATTGCTTTAGATCGAGAGAATTTACCTAAAAATCCGATGATCAATTCAGGGGCGATCACGACACATTCCCTACTACCATTTGATGCATACACTGATCGTGCAGAGACACTGAGACAATTCTTGAGTGAGCTTGCAGGGCGTGAGTTGGAGTTTGATCAGCCGGTTTATCAATCTGAATTAGAGACTGCGTTTCGAAATCTGTCGATTGGCTATATGCTCCGTACAGTTGGGGTGCTTGAGTCAGATCCTGTTGAAATCGTACATGGCTATATCAAACAATGTGCAATAAAAGTAACCGTGAATGATTTGGCGAAGATGACCAGCGTCTTAGCAAACGGTGGAATTCAGGCGCAAACAGGTAAAAGACTGATTGAGCGTAATGTTGTGCGTCAGGTGCTGAGCGTGATGATGACTTGCGGTATGTACGATGCTGCGGGGGATTGGTTAACCACAGTCGGTATACCTGCGAAAAGTGGTGTGGCGGGTGGAATTATTGGTGTACTCCCTGGGCAGGTAGGTATAGCCGTATTTTCACCAAAATTGGATGACCATGGTAATAGTGTCAGAGGCGTGGATATCTTTGAGCAATTATCACGAGATATGGGTTTGCATTTGATGGAGGGTATACCTTCGGCGCAAACCATTGTGCAACGTCGTTATTCACCCCAAGGTAATGATTCTATTGTGATCTATGAATTGGTTGGTGCATTACAGTTTGCTGAAGCTGAGATGTTATTGCGAATCCTGGAAAATGAACCAGTGGCATCGAATAAGATTGTTTTTGATTTAAATAATCTCTCTTTTATCCATGATGTAGGGCGTCGTATGTTGATTGAGGGGATCGATCGACTCATGGACGATGGGCACTTTGTCGCTTTAATTGATCCTGATCAGCTTATACGACAGAAACAGACACATCAGGCTAGAACATTGAATTCCTATCCTCTTATAGAAGACTGTATAAATGAACGAGTTGATTGATTTAAAATAAATAAAGCTGAATTAAAAATAAAGCCAGTGAACATTCAAAGTGAATAGAAAATGAAATTGATTAAAAAGAGAATCATCAAAGTGAACATGATTGAAACACAAAACCATAAAATCAAAATGAAGCAAGATGCTCGCGGATCTATATTTTCACAATGCGTCGTGAGTTTAATCTTCGGTTTGTTACCGATGCATATTTTTGCTGAAAGCTATGTTCAGCCGATTATTCATGGGAAAGTACAAACTCATTTGGAGATGAATCTTAAAATGCTACCGAAGCCTAAACAGGTGATTCGAGGTGGTGAAGATGAATGTAATGGTGGTCATTTCCCAGATCAATATCGTTATGGAGACTTTACCGTGCTTGATAATGGACAAATTCAAGAAGTGGTCATGAATGGTTCAAACGGCGTTATTTTTCACCAACAACGTATTGTCGATACGATGAATCAACAGGCGTTTAAAAAGAAGTTTAAAGCGTTCATTTATGAGGATGAAACAAATCCAAATGTTTTCAGCGCAGATATTGCAAAGGATGGCAATGATTCAATTCAATTTATCTTCAAAGCAGGAAAATTACAGCGTTATCGTTTAAATTTTGATAATTGTTAGCCGTAGCGCTTTTGAGATTGAGAAAAACTATGTTTTTAGATCGAATATGAGCCGTTCGCAATTCAGCCATGACTGAGTATTAGAGAAGAAAGAGATTTTTTTATTTGGAATTTGAGATTTTTTTGCTGTTTTTTATACTTTTATTATCTCGTTGTCTTTCAATTAAATAACTTATCTACTTTTTAAACAAGGTTGAGATAAAGTTGTACATCAGCATCCGAAAAATGAAAAAGGAGAGATTGTATAATAACTGCTTTTGATAGAGCAAATAGTCATATAATGAATGAAATGTATACTAATGTACTAATACGAGTTGATGTTTTTTAAACTATACTATTATTGAATTAAGTGCATACACTTTTATTGAATTACACCATTATTTAAAATTAGAGAGTTTCTTATCGTGGCTGAATTGATCCCTACTAGCATACAACAGTTAAAATCTGCGAGCGGTGGGGAGCGTAAAGTCTATCAATTACTCGAACATGTTTTTAAAGATGAAAAGGCGATTATCTGGCATGAGCCTAAAGCTTTAAATCGCTATACTGACTTTATTGTTTGGCTGCCGAACCATGGTCTATTGGTAATCGAAGTTAAAGATTGGTCAAAAGACCGGTTTGAAACGCTCAATCCTGAAAAATTTAGTGGGCGTTTTTATAATAAAAATGAACAACAGATTGTGACAGTGGCAAACCCTGAGCAACAAGTTCGCAAATGCATGTTAAATATTCTGAATCAATTTAAGAAAACTGCGGTCTTTGTACAGGATCAAGGGGCTTATCAAGGAAATGTTAAATTTCCAATTACAAGTTGTGTGATTTATACCGAACTTAAACAAGATGAGGCGGATGAAATCCATCTAAGTTTGCCTTCAATTAGTACTGCACATAAAACCATCTTTAAAGAAGATCTACGCCTCGTTGCAGAAAATAAAACCTTTAAACAAAAACTGATCAACGCATTTCGTGATGTAGCTTTTCCATTTCAGCCTTTAAGCGAAACTGAAGAAAAGCTATTACGTTATATGATTTTTCCAGAAATTCGGGTGAATAAATTTACACAAGATGAGTTATTTGAAATACAGCCACAAGAGGTGAAAGCCTTAGATTTGTCTCAAGAATCTATTGCTAAAAATATTGGTGATGGTCATCGTATATTAAAAGGCGTGGCGGGTAGTGGTAAAACCTTGGTATTGGCATGTCGGGCTAAATATTTAAAGACGATCTATCCTGAACATAAGATTTTGGTGGTGTGTTACAACAATTCGTTATGTAATCACTTAAAGCATATGTTTGGTGATGATTGTGATCAGCAGATTGAGATTTTAAATTTCCATAGTTTGGTTAAACAAATCACTCGTGCAAATTTATCGATGCTACCTAAAGAAAAACAATCGGATTACAACACGCGTGTAGGTCAGATTTTATTGGATTATATTGACAGTAATCTATTAAAAGATACGCAGAAATATGATGCGATTCTGATTGATGAAGGACAGGACTTTGCACAAGAGTGGATCGTTGGATTATCTAAATTAGTCAAATCTGAAAGTAATCATATTTTATTTTGCTACGATCCTGCACAGAATATTTTTAATCGAAAAAGACCAAGTTGGCGTTCGGTAGGTTTAGAGGTACAAGGGAAGAAACCTGTCGAACTATCAAAATGTTACCGCAATACCAAAGAGATCTTGGACATCGCCAAAGCCTTTTTGAATCCGAAAGAATTAGAAAGTCTACAAAATAATGATGACTATGATCGTGTACTCGACCCTGATACGGGAGAGTGTAAAGCTGGAGAATATCCAAGTATTTATCACCAAAATGATGTGCGTCATTTAGCGGACTTGATCGCAAGAAAAATAAGACAATTAATTCACTCCGATGTATCTGCCCGCGAGATTGCTGTATTGCAGGCAAAATCGAGTGGATACGATAGTTTTATGACGGAATTAAAAGCCAAGTTAAATGAATATGTACCCGAAACGGAAGTTGAATTTATCTTTAGCGGTCCAGAGAAGAAAGCTTTAGATTTGCAGAAAAATTCTATTAAAGTCATGAATGTGGAGTCTTCTAAAGGCTTAGAGTTCCCGTATGTGTTTTTTGTCGGCATGGATTACATGCCACGGATTGGTGAAAATCGAGATATTGATTCTGAACGTAAATTGGCATATGTGGGAATGACTCGTGCGCAAAATAAGCTGTTTATTTTAGGCTGTGAAGATAAAGGATTTTTGGCGGATGTCAGAGAAATTCATGAAAAAAATCAGCCTATTACCAATGAAGCGCAGACCTCAGTAGAAGTAAGTGTGGAAAAGTCCGATCAAGCTATTGATGAAGAACAAGAAGAAGATACAACTACGAGCGATAGTATGATTGGACAAAAGTGGACTGAAGATGAAGAGGTCAGATTGATTGATGCTTTTGTGGAAGAAAAACTATCGATTAAAGAAATTGCGAAACGTCATAATCGGAAAGAGGGTGGGATTCGTGCGCGTTTAAAGAAATTACGTTTAATTGAATAAAGTTTGTTTAGAGCATTTTAAAATTATAACGTGTATTTTTACTGTCCTGTTACCAATTTGGTGATTGCATATGATGGTATTCAGCACTTTACAGAAGATGGTTTAGAAGCAGATAGAATTCGAGATGAGGCTTTAGCGTAGCTAGGGTTGAAAGTATTGAGGTTTGCTAATGGACAGGTAATGGGGCAGATTGATGATGTGGTTGAAGTGATTTATCAGTGTTGCTTATAGAATTTTATATGAAATGAATACTAGCTTTAGATTCACTTGTTTTCTTAAATTCTCAGTTATTTTATCATGAGTGATATTCATAAGTGTTTGTTTTAATTTAAACTTAATTATACGAAGAATTGAAAAATATAAGTTTTTGAATGGGGGTAACATGCTACTAAGTATGAGTAATATTAAGAAATTTGGGTTATTCCATGATTTTAAATGGAATGATACAGTTCGCGATCAAGGAAATAATATTCTAAAATTCAGCAAAATGAATATTATTTATGCCCGAAATTATTCAGGTAAAACAACCTTATCTAGACTTATACAGTGTATAGAGACAAAACAAAAAAATCCTTTTTATCAAAATGCAGAATGTGATTTTTACTTTCAAGATACTCAGTTTTCGTTAGACAATCTCAACCAAATTTCTAAAAAAATAAAAGTATACAATGTCGATTTCGTAAAAAAGAATTTAGATTGGCAAAATGATATAAATGGAAATATTAAACCTTTTTCTGTAGTCGGTGAGGTAAATGTAGATATTGAACAGCAGCTTACTTTTTTTGAAAAATATTTAGAAAAAGAGTCGCAAGGTATCCATACGTTTGACTTTTATATCGAGCAAGCTACTGAGGAGTTAAAAGAGGAAAATTTAAAATTTACAGCATTAGAAAGACAAATAAGAACATCATTGGCTGAATATGCTGTTTATATGAAGAATAATACGCAATATTTCAATGTGCCCATTACTTTTAGACAAGATCAACTAGAGCAAAAAGTTAGAGAAATATTAAACTTACAATATGTTCCATTCGCAGATGGAATAAAAAATACAAAAGAAGTCAGAGTTAAAGAAGTTATAAAAGATAAAATAGAGTTCATGTTTCAAAAGCAAATTGACTTTGTTGACGTGAAAAGGAGAGCTATAGAATTATTTAATAAAGAAATTAAGCCATCAATAACATTGGCAAGAATAACTACACCTTTGGTTGAAGATTGGGTGCTAAAAGGTATTCATATACACAAAAAAAATCATATTGAAAACTGTAGTTTTTGTGGGTCTAAATTAGAAGAACATACTTTAGAAGAATTAGATGAGTATTTTAATAAAGAAGTCCTAGCATTCCAAACAGACATACAAGAATTAATATCTCAACTTGAAAAATACATGGCTAAACTAAGAGAATTATTCAAAGGTTTACCTGATAGCTCACTTTTATATTCAGACTTATCCTTGTTATACAAAGGTGAACAAGCAAAGCTGAAAGAGAACATTACAGTTAGTGGTCTTTGGTTAAAAGATTTAAAAGAAAAATTAGAAGATAAGCTAAAGAATTTATTTATCAATATTGAACTTAATATTAGTGAACCGCCAATGAGTTTGATTTTTGAAAAATTAGAAAAAGTAATACAAGAGCATAATCTAAGATCGAGCCAATTTAATGAAAGCATCGAAGCGGAAAAGAATAGTTTAACACTACAAGCATTTTTTGAATATATTATTAATAATGAATACGATTTAAATCGTAAGCAATTGAATTTACACTCTACAGCTATAGATGAGGTCCGAAAAAAAGAACGAGAAATAAATGAAAGAAGCGAGATTTTTCTGTCGCAATTGACGAATTGAGAAAGAAAAAAGTATCAGAAGTATCAGGTATAGGAATAGTTAATGGCTATTTAGAGCATTTTTTTGCAATTAATCATTTAAGATTGATTGATTATAATAATGGCACTTCATTCAAAGTTGAAAGAAACGGAGAGTTAGCTCATCATTTAAGCGAAGGGGAATGTAGTCTCATTTCATTCTGTTACTTTATGGCTAAGTTAAAGGAATTAGAAAACCTTAAAGACACTACTATATGGATAGATGACCCAATTAGTAGTCTAGATTCAAACCATATTTTTTATGTTTTTAGTCTTATTGAAAATGAATTAGCGAAACCAATAATTATTCCGAATGAGCCCAAAGAATATAAATATAAACAGTTATTTATTAGCACTCATAATTTGGATTTTTTAAAATATTTACACAGGATTTCTCAACCAATAATAAAGAAAGATCAACAAGTACAAGCTTGTACTCATGCACCACAATGTATTAAAAAAGTAGATAGTAATGAGTGTTCGTATTTTATCCTTGAGCGTTCAATTGATAAAAGTTTATTAAAACCAATGCCTAAATACATGAAAAACTTTTCTACAGAATATAACTATCTTTTTTCTAAGATATTGATGGTTGCTACTATTCCTGTGTCTGATTTAAATGAAGACCATGTATATAGTTTTGGGAATAATCTAAGAAAATTTTTAGAAGCACATCTATATTTTAAATATCCAACAAATAAAATATCGGATGAAGATAAACTTTTAAAATTTATTTCTGATCCAAAAATTTCAACGATATGTAATAGAATTTCAAATGAAATGTCACATCTACAAGAGTGTTTTGATAGAGGAATTTCAGTTTTAGATATACCTGAATCTCAAAAGCTGGCAAAAGCCGTTCTAGATATTTTGAAGGCAAGTGATTCTGATCAATATGATGCTTTGTTTAAATCAGTTACTTAAATGGTTAAAAAATCCCCTCATTTGAGGGGATTTTCTTTTCTAAATTAGAAGATTCTTAAACCACCGAATCATCTAAATTCGGCGCTAACCAACGTTTTGCCTCATCCAATGTCCAACCTTTACGCTTCGCATAATCTTCCAACTGATCTTGCGCGATTTTACCCACGTTAAAGTATTGGCTTTCAGGGTTTGCATAATAGAAACCACTTACACTTGATGGTGGCCACATTGCAAAGCTAGAAGTTAATTCTGTACCAATCGCATTGGTTGAATCTAACCAACTAAACAAAGTCGCTTTTTCAGAATGCTCAGGACAAGCAGGGTAGCCCGGTGCAGGACGAATCCCCACATACTTCTCCTTAATCAATTCTTCATTGCTTAAAGACTCAGATGCTTGGTTGCCCCAGAACTCTTTACGGATACGCTCATGTAAATGCTCCGCAAATGCTTCGGCAAAACGGTCACCTAAAGATTGTGCCAAAATCGCAGAGTAATCATCGCCTTTGGCTTTGTACTCATGTGCCATTTCTTCCGCACCAAAGATCGATACCGTAAAGCCACCCAAATAATCTTCAGCTTCATCTTTCTTCGCAACAAAGTCCGCCAAAGAGAGGTTTGGTTTACCTGTCACTTTGTCTGATTGTTGACGGATATGATGGAACGTATGCGTCACATTTGAACTTGCTTCATCATAGACTTGAACTGAATCTGCCGCAGAACGATTGGCAGGATAGATTCCAAATACCGCACGCGCATCAAAACGTTTGTTATCAATAATGTCCTTTAACATCGCTTGCGCTTGATTGTATAAATCAGTTGCAGCTTCACCGACAACCTTATCTGTCAGGATTGCAGGGAATTTACCTGCCAAGCTCCAAGAGATAAAGAATGGGGTCCAGTCAAAGTACTCAACCAATGTTTCTAGCGGGTAGTTGGTTAACGTTTGTTTACCAATAAAGTTTGGTTTTACAGGTTTGTTGGCAGCAAAATCAATTTTTAAACCATTTTCAATCGATTCTGCATAAGACAACTTCGCAGCTTTGGGTTGTTTGTTGGCAATACGTTCACGGACTTTAATATATTCGGCACGCGTGTCTTCAACAAACTTAGGCTTCATTTCAGGAGAAAGCAGGGTTGTTGCAACACCCACCGCACGAGAAGCATCGGCAACATAAATCACTGCATCATTCGAATATTGTGGATCAATTTTAACGGCTGTATGTGCTTTAGATGTGGTTGCGCCACCAATCATCAGTGGAATGTTAAAGCCTTTGCGTTGCATTTCTTTTGCAACAAATACCATTTCATCTAAAGATGGGGTGATGAGACCTGATAAACCAATGATATCCACTTTCTCATCAATCGCAGTTTGTAAAATTTTCTCGCACGATACCATCACGCCAAGGTCAACGATGTCATAACCATTACAACCTAAAACCACGCCTACGATATTTTTACCAATATCATGTACGTCGCCTTTAACGGTCGCCATCAACACTTTACCTTTAGACTGCCCCGCAGTTTTTTCAGCTTCGATGTACGGGTTTAACCAAGCCACAGCTTGTTTCATCACACGTGCAGATTTGACCACTTGTGGTAAGAACATTTTGCCCGAACCAAACAAGTCACCCACCACGTTCATACCATCCATCAGTGGCCCTTCGATCACATCAAGCGGGCGAGTGGATTTTAAGCGTGCTTCTTCAGTATCTTCATCAATAAATGCCGTGATCCCTTTGACCAATGCATGTTCAAGACGTTTTTCAACAGGCAGTTTACGCCATTCTAAATCTTCAACTTTCTTTTGTGCTGCGCCCTGACCACGATATTGCTCGGCAACTTCAAGCAGTTTTTCAGTTGCTGCTTGTGCCCCTGCTTCTGATGAGGAGTCGCCTTGGTTTCGGTTCAGAACCACATCTTCAACTGCAGCTTTAAGCTCTTTGTCGATGTCATCGTAAATCGCCATTTGACCTGCGTTTACAATCCCCATCGTCATACCTTGTTTGATGGCATGGTACAAGAACACTGAATGAATCGCTTCGCGTACAGGCTCATTACCACGGAATGAGAACGATACGTTAGACACACCACCAGAAATCATCGCATGTGGTAGGTTTTGTTTAATCCAACCCGTTGCTTCAATAAAATCAACTGCGTAGTTGTTGTGTTCTTCAATCCCTGTTGCAATCGCAAATACGTTCGGGTCAAAGATAATGTCTTCGGCAGGGAAGCCAACATCGTTGACTAAAACATCATAAGAACGTTTACAGATTTCTTTTTTGCGTGTAGCCGTATCCGCTTGACCATCTTCATCAAATGCCATCACGATGACAGCAGCGCCATACTGACGGCATAAACGAGCACGTTCTACAAACTCGTCATAACCTTCTTTTAACGAAATCGAGTTAACAATCGCTTTACCTTGTACGCATTTTAAACCTGCTTCAATGATTTCCCATTTTGATGAGTCAATCATGATCGGCACACGTGAAATTTCAGGTTCAGACGCCACCAAGTTCAGGAAATGCACCATTGCGCCTTCTGAATCGAGCATCCCTTCATCCATGTTAATGTCGATCACCTGTGCACCTGCAACCACCTGTTGCAATGCCACATCCAGTGCTTCGGCAAAGTTTTCTTCACGGATCAAACGAAGGAATTTTTTAGAACCTGTGACGTTAGTACGTTCACCGACGTTTACAAATAATGAGTCCGCTGTAATGTTAAACGGCTCTAAACCACTTAAACGACAAGCAGGTTTAGTTTCAGGCACTTGACGTGGCTTAATATCTTTTACTGCATTGTAGATGGCACGAATATGGTCAGGCGTCGTACCACAGCATCCACCCGTGATGTTGATCAGACCACTTTCAGCAAATTCTTTGATAAATGCAGCCGTTTCCGCAGGCGTTTCATCATAACCACCGAAGGCATTTGGTAAGCCTGCATTTGGATGGGCTGAAACAAAAGTATCTGCAATATCAGACACAGTTTTCACGTGAGGGCGCATCGCATCTGCACCTAAGGCACAGTTAAAACCGATTGAAATCGGCTCTGCGTGACGCACTGAATTCCAAAATGCTTCTGCTGTTTGACCTGTTAATGTACGACCTGATGCATCAGTAATCGTACCCGAGATCATGATGGGTAATTCATAGCCTTGTTCTTTAAACACTTCTTTTACTGCAAAGATTGCAGCTTTGGCATTCAAAGTATCAAATACCGTTTCAATAAGGATGATGTCTGCACCACCTTCAATCAACGCTTTAGTCGCTTCGATATAATCAACTTTTAAAGCATCAAAGGTGATGTTACGAAACGCAGGGTCATTCACTTGAGGTGAAATAGAACAGGTACGTGATGTAGGTCCAAGGACACCAGCCACAAAACGTGGTTTTTCAGGTGTTGAATATTTTTTACATGCTTCTTTGGCAATACGTGCAGCTTCACGGTTGATTTCAGGGACTAAATCTTCCATGTGGTAATCTGACATTGAAACGCGCGTGCCGTTAAAGCTGTTGGTTTCAATGATATCCGCGCCTGCTTCTAAATAAGCTTCGTGGATGCCCTGAATAATATGTGGCTGCGTTAACACCAAAAGGTCATTGTTGCCTTTTAAGTCGGATGCCCAGTCTGCAAAACGCTCACCACGGTAATCAGCTTCTTCTAATTTATGGCGTTGGATCATAGTTCCCATCGCGCCGTCTATAATCAGAATGCGTTGGGATAGAAGCTCTTTTAAGGTGGCGAGGGTAGACATCAATGACGCTCACTATGTTGGACTTAATTAGGTGCGATATTTTAGCAGATCTAAAGTACATTTTTTGATAATTCCAACGTCATTGGCTTGTAAAGCCATGAAAATGTATGAAAATTAAACGCTTTATGTGAAATCAATAAATTTAATTTAAATTTTTGTTTTTGTTCATATCTTTGTCATATTTAGCTTGCAGAATAGTCCTCTGATCAGAAATTGAAAATTTAATGAAAAATATTACATATTTATTTCATTATCTTGTGTCAGCTTTATTCTCTGTTAAATAAAAGGTGTGTTTGGTTAAATAATTGAAATTAATATATTTATTTTAAATAAAATCTAAAAGAATCTTATTTTTATATCCATAAAGTGTCATTTAGATGCTTTATATGACACGTGTTTGTCATATAATTGTAATAATTAAATTGAACAATAAGGGGATATTCTTATCCTCTTTACTTGCTTGCATGAATTCTAATCAATCTCCAGTTTCAGATTCAGCACAACAATCGGCGCAAGTCTCGTCGACCAATGTTCATGTGCCGACACCGAAGTTTTTTATGCCGGTGTTCTTAACACTGATTATTTCCACTCTCATTTATATTGGCTTCCAATTGGTGGCTGATTTATCTCATGTACCTGCATTAAGCCTTTACTCTGTGATTTTGCTCGCCACAGCATTATTCATTGCATTGGGTTTTGAGTTTGTAAATGGTTTTCATGACACAGCCAATGCAGTTGCAACCGTCATCTATACCAATGCCTTATCTGCACCTGTTGCGGTGATGTGGTGTGGTTTCTGTAACTTCTTGGGCGTAATGGTCGCAAGCGGTGCAGTGGCTTACGGTATTATTGCTTTACTCCCTGTAGAACTGATTATGAATGTCGGTTCTGGAGCGGGTTTTGCCATGGTTTTTGCCATGTTGATTGCGGCAATTACTTGGAATTTAGGAACGTGGTACTTTGGTATTCCTGCATCTAGCTCGCATACATTGATTGGTTCGATTTTAGGTGTAGGGATCATGAACTACATTCTAAACGCGAGCAGTGGTGCATCAGGCGTAGACATGGAACAAGTAATGAAAGTGGGTAAAGCACTTTTATTCTCACCATTAATCGGCTTTGCATTTGCAGCTGTGTTGTTCTTGCTGGTTAAAAAAATCTTCAAAAAACAAGTGGAATTATTCCAACCGCCTGAAGGTAATAAGCCACCACCACCGTTGATTCGTGCACTATTGATCTTTACGTGTACGGGTGTAAGTTTTGCACACGGTTCAAACGATGGTCAAAAAGGCATGGGCTTGATCATGCTCATCCTGATCGGTTGTGTACCATTGGCTTATTCTTTAAACAAGAATTTAGATCAGCAACACATCCAGTCATTTGAACAATTGTCTGCTCAAACTGCGCAAATCATCTATGCAGAGCATGCTGATATTCCGGATGAAAAAGCACGTGATGTATTAACAACGTACATCCAAACCAAAGAATTAACACCTGAAGTTGTACCTGCATTGGCGAGTATGACCGATCACTTAGGTGACCGTGTGGGTGCTTATGGTTCATTAAAAGATGTGCCTGAAGCAGAAGTATCCTCTTTACGTAATGACATGTATTTGAGCGCAACCACTTTCAAACGTTTGGATAAAGCTGAAGCTTTACCAGCAATGACTGAAGCTCAAGTTAAAACTGTAGATGATTACCGTGACAACATGGATTCATTCCTACAATACATCCCTAACTGGGTAAAAGTCGCGGTGGCACTGGCACTGGGTCTTGGAACAATGGTGGGTTGGAAACGTATCGTTGTGACTGTAGGTGAGCGTATTGGTAAGCAACATATGACTTATGGTCAAGGTATGTCTGCTGAGCTAGTGGCAATGTCTACAATTGCTGCTGCTGATGGTTTCGGTATGCCAGTATCAACCACTCACGTACTGAATTCTGCTGTCGCAGGTACCATGGTTGCCAATAAATCAGGCTTGAATTTCCAAATGGTTCGTACCATTCTGTCAGCTTGGATCTTTACTTTACCTGCAACGATCTGTTTATCAGGTGGTTTATTCTGGTTATTGTTAAAAGTATTCTAAGTTAGATTGATTAAAAAAAGCTGCCTTAGGGCAGCTTTTTTATTGGGTGATTTTTATCGATTATTTTTTATAAACGAATCATGAAATATCCGTTATTTCTTAAACCTTTTCATTAAACCCTTAGGCAGCTTTTCTTCAGCAAAGCCATATAACGCTGCAAAAGGAAGTGCAGTACGTGCTAAATATGCCACACGCCATAAACCACCGTGATTAGCGCCTTCCATCATGAGTTCCAATGGATGATTCATTTTACGCTCAGGATTGGCAATTGACTTTGGATTACGCAAATCATGTACCCACAGCGCCGCCATAATGGCATTGGTTGTAGATGGATCAAACGCCTCTACATCAAAAATCCCTGCGCCATTAAACGCAGCTTTAAGCAACGGATTTTTGATCACTGAATGTGTGGTGGTTGATGGTGCAATATTGATACTCACACGTTGACCTTGATGGCGAGCCAAAGTTGCACGCCACTGTTGAATACGTTTAGCAAGGGCATAGTTAGGTCCTTGCTCCACCACTAAGCAATCTGCGATCCCATAGGCTTGGCCTTGCTCCGATGAAATCAGATCATGTGAATTTTGCTTAAAGAAATATTTAAGACTCAGTGCTTCAATCCCTTTACTGATGAGTTTTTCAGGTTGAGAGCGTGACTTGAATTTGGCAGCAGATCCATTGATCACTTCAGCAGGGACTGCATACACATCGGTTGGCGTACACATATACATTAGACTGGTATCTGGCTTTTTTTCACTGATATATTGCATGATGCTGTCCATTGCCATCGATACGCGAACATGCTTTTCACCATCAAGGTAGGCAATTGCAGCCAGGTCTAAAGCCTGTTCTTTTTTACTTAGCCATTGTGCAATTTCAGGTGTTTGAGTCAGTAAATTAGCACCCAGCTTTTCTTTTAAAGTCTCAATCGATGCATTTGGATCAAGTTGCTCTATGCACGGAGCAATCAGCGTCGCATTGCCTTTTTTGATCGTGGCTAAGATCTTGTCCCAAACACGTGAATTAGGCAGATCTAGGGCAATAATATTGGCTTTCCATTGCGCTAACCATGTCAAAGGACCCGCTTCAGAGGCAGCACCAAACAGCACCATAGTACGGTCAGATAGATCAAACCATTCAGGATGTGCATGTACCGTTCTGAGTGCTTCAGCATGGCTACTTTCCATAATGCCAGTATCTTCCCATGTTTGAATTTGATCTAACAGGGCTTGTCCTTTTAGATGCTGTCCATGATAGGGCACATACCATTCAGGTTTCGCTTTACTTTCACCATGTAACTTAATGGAATAGAGGGGTTGAGCTGCTAGGTTCAACATCTCGTTTAAGTTACATTTTTGACCATCACGATAAAATTCAAAGCTGTGATGGGCTTTATTTAAACCTGCTTGAGCAATTTGAATCGGATTTTCTTGATTCCGAATTCCATTTTCGACCAAAGCTTTAAAATAAATCGGGTATTTTTTGCGCCAATTTTTTTCCAAGAGCACTTGTTGTGATGTTTTACGGTCAACAGTAGACAATGCTTCAGATAGAATGGCTTGCCCGGTTTTCGAGGTGCTTGGTTTATTATTGGTAGAATTGATCGGGAATTGAATCCCTTCTAATGCTTCAGACATGCAAAAACTCTCGTGATGATTCATCATTTATATACAGATGTAAACATTATCTATGCCAAATTTGATTTGTTGGTGGCATTAACTACCAATATTGTGTGGATTGTATAATTGGTTCATCGATATTTTTAGCAAGCCTGATGATGGTTCAATCTATGAGAGCCAAAATGATGAATCCACAGCATAAAAAAACTCAATTTAAACAGAAAAGTGAAAGAGCAAAATAAAAAAAGGACGATAACCGTCCTTTTATTGTTAAAGCTAAATGAGTGTGACCAACCTTTATTTTCAAGATTTGATCGACAAGTCTAATTTAAAAGCCATTATTTTATAGAATTCTTTAGAAAGGCAATTGAGTGAGTTTATTGAAAAAATGTGCAATCAGTCGTGGTTCAATGATTATGGTCATCATCACGCCGTAAGCCGCACCCCATAAATGCGCACTGTGGTTCACATTTGAATTGCCTTTTTTGCCAGACCAGATGCTATAAGCAATGTAAAGAACAGCAAAAATAATCGCGGGAACAGGAATGAAGAAAACGAAAATCAGTTTCCAAGGTTCAAATAAAATATAAGCAAAAAGTACGGCGGAAACTGCCCCCGATGCACCCAGACTTGCCCAACGATGATCATTTTTGTGTTTTAAATAACTGGGGATAATCGCAACGATTAAACCGCCCAAGTAAAACAGTACAAAGCCTAGATCATAGAAATATTGACGATAAAAACTCTCAATTACGCTACCAAAGAAAAACAAGGTGATCATATTGAACAGTAAATGTGTACCGTCAGCATGGATAAAACCATGGGTAATAAAGCGATCATACTGACCTTTCTGCATGGCAGGTGGCCAAAAAATTAAACGATTCATTACATTTTGGTTTGAAAATGCAATGAGGGAGATGATCACCGTAATGATGACAATGCTAACAGTATGATTAAAAGGTAAATCCAGCATAAATAAACGATTCTTTTTTTAACTATTTAATGATCATAATGCCTTTTCACTTATCAATATATTGTAATTTGATAATAATTCCGACAAATTTAGTTGATTTTCAGATATTACCCCCGATCTTAAGTTAAAATAGATGCTTCAGCATGAGGAAATATTGTTATGTCGACTGAGAACACCAGCACTGCAGTTGCTGAAGAAATTCCAAATTTATTGATTACACCAACTGCACAAGAGTACTTATTTGACTTGCTCAACAAGCAAAATACTCCGGGTATCGCTGTACGTGTTTTTGTGGAAAATGCAGGAACTCCACGCGCAGAGTGTTGCATGGCTTATAGCGCACCTGATGAAGTTGTACCAACAGATTACAAGCAAGATTATCCAGAATTTGCTGCATATATTGATACGCCTTCTATTCCATATTTGTTAGATGCTGTAATTGATTATAATAAAGATCGCTTCGGTGGTCAGTTAACCTTCCGTGCGCCGAATTCCAAAGTTCCACGTGTCGGTCCTGATGCATCGATTGAAGAACGTATTACTTATATCCTTCAATCGGAAATCAATCCGGGTTTGGCAGGGCATGGCGGTAATTGTGCCTTGGTGGAAGTGGTTGAAGATGAAGAACATGGTTTAACTGCTGTATTGAAATTTGGTGGTGGTTGCCAAGGTTGTTCTGCAATTGATGTCACTTTAAAGCAAGGTGTAGAAACCACGTTACAACAGCATATTCCTGAATTAAAGCGTGTTGTGGATCAAACGGATCATACCCAAGCTGAAGGCGCTTATTTTAAATAAGACGATTTGAATATTTGAAAAAAAGCTCCCAATAAGGGAGCTTTTTTTTGCTTTTGCATATCCTGTAAACAATAATGAGAATAATTATCAAAAGCAATTGCAATATATTTTATATTAGTTACAATTTGTCACGTTAAATTCTAGATCTCTCCTAAATATTTTTCTGGGACAAAAGTAATGAACAATAAATGGATTAAGTCTGCACTCGCTGTTGCTGTGGTTGGGGTAATGAGCTCAGGTACATATGCAGATTCAACGACTCAAATAAATAAAGATGCAAAACTAGATACCATTGTAGTCTCTGCGAGTGGTTCGGAGGTGAATGTAAAAGATGCTCCCGCATCTATCAGTGTTGTTACCAATGAAGATTTAAAAAGAAAACCTTATAGTAATCTAGCTGAAGTATTAAGTGACTTACCTGGTGTAACAGGTGGTTTTAAAAATTCAGGCTCTGGGTCAAAAATTACCTTCCGTGGTATGCCTGATAAATACACACTAATTTTGGTAGATGGTAAGAGAATTGGTAATCAATCACTTTTAGGTCATCGCCCTGATCGTGTAGATCAGGATCTAAACTGGATTACTCCTGATGTAATTGAGCGTATCGAAGTTATTCGAGGATCAATGTCTACACTATACGGCTCTGAGGCTGTTGGTGGTGTAATTAACATCATTACTAAAAAGGTCCCATCGCAATTCTCAGGATCTGTGAATTTAGATTATACCAAGCCTGATACTAGTACACGTGGTGATACCATAACTTATGGTGCAACTTTAGCTGGGCCATTATCAGAAACTTTAGGGTTTAGACTCGGTGTAAACCGTACAGATCGTGAAGGGGATTCTTCAAAAACAGGTACTTCAGGCGCAATTAATGATACCGTAAATGGCCGTCTCACTTGGGCACCATCTGATACACATGCATTTAACTTAGATGCATCATGGGGTAAAGAAGAACCTGAGGTTATAACAGGTGGAGCGAGCCAATTCGCTTATGAGATGGAAAGACGAGGACTAGGGATTGGTCATGTCGGCTCATTCCAAAACGACTTAAAAACCTATGTGGATCTTTATTATAATGAAATTGAAAATAAGGATGATTTCGCTACTTCAAAAGCAAATATCGGTGACACTAAAGCAACCGAAGCAGTTTTAGATTTAAAAGCTACTAAACCTTTACAAATCGCTGGTTTAAAAAATGATCTAACTGTCGGTGCACAGTACAAATATGAAGAAGTCTCGAATGCTAGTAACATCGGAAACATTAATGTCGATGTGGATACTGGTGAATCTTTAATAGCTGACTTATCACCGAATGCTTATTCTTGGTCACTTTTCGCCGAAGATCAAATTCACTTACAAGAGAATTTAATTTTAACTTTGGGTGGACGATTAGATCAGTATGAAGATTTTGATCTAAACTTCTCTCCTCGAGGCTACTTGGTATATCACCCTACTGATATTTGGACTGTAAAAGGGGGCGTTTCACGAAGTTTCCGAGCACCAAACCTTAAAGAACGTTCAGCAACTTCTAGTACTGGTTCAATGGGGAATGGTTGCAGAGTATTTTCGGATTGGGGTGGTTCATCAGCAGGTCATGTATGTAACATGCTGGGGAATCCAGATTTAGAGCCTGAAACAAGTACAAACTACGAAGTCGGTTTTGGTTACGCTGATGGTGGATATGCTGTAGATATGACATATTTCCGTAGTGATATTAATGATCTAATGCAGAACCAACGCTATGCAAGATATGGAAATCAATTCTATACAATGCAAAAAAATGTTGAAAAAGCACGAACTAGTGGTATAGAGGTAACGTATAAATTTCCATTGAATGATGCAGTTCGTATGAGTGGTAATGCTACTTACATGATCGAATCTAAAAACTTGGAAACAGGTGCTACATTATTGGCAACACCTGAGCTTACCCTCAATGCTGGAGTTTACTGGGATGTTACCGATAAATTGAATCTACATTCAAATGTTCAATATTTAGGTAAGCAAGCACTTCAAGCAGAAGATTCATCTGCTACATATGCAAAAGCATATACAACAATGGATGTGGGGGCGAACTATGAAGTTAATGATTCGCTCACATTCAGAAGTGGTGTGAAAAACGTCGCTGGTGTGAGTATCGATGCTGGTGGAGATGGCACAAGTAATCCAGCAGAATATTATTTAGGTTTCACAGCACGTTTCTAAGGTTAAATCATGAAACAATAGCCCACGCTGTTGGGCTATTTGTATTTTTATCATTTCTATTGGTGTGCCATGAATCAGTTACAAGACGGTTATGTTATCGATGTCCCATATCCTACTTTTGTCCATCGTCAGGCGATGCCAATTTGGTTGAGTACATTGACGCAATTGAAAGGTTACCAAAGTCCAGATATCGATCGACCATATCGCTATTTAGAATTAGGTTGTGCGATGGGAATACATTTGCATTTAACCGCAGCGGCAAACCCTAAAGGGCACTTCGTAGGCGTAGACTTTAATGTACAGCAACTAATGGTGGCTGAGGAGGGCTTAGCCAAGACCCAGATTGATAACCTTGAGTTTATTCGGGCGAGTTTTAAAGAGCTTTTAACCCAAGATTTGGAACCTTTTGACTTTATAGTCACGCATGGCGTCTGGTCATGGATTTCAAAAGAAAACCAAGCAGTGCTATTACAGGTGATCGCCAAGTTTCTTAAGCCTAGTGGCATGGTCTATTGCAGTTATATGAGTCATCCGGGTGCAACTGAGCTGAGTTCAATCCAAAAACTCATGTTTGAGATGTCGCGTAACTTAAAAGGTGATTCGGGAAGCAAAGCTATTCAAAGTTTAGGCTTGGTAAGAAAACTGGCACAAAGTCAAAGGGGCTTATTTGCCAATATTCCGCAATTACAGGAAAAACTTGAGCAGTTGGCTCAAGATCAGCCTAATTATATTGCTCATGATTTTTTATCTGAGCATTGGGAGCCTCAACATTCAGCTGATATGATCAGAGCATTTGGTCATTATGAAATGGGATTTGTGACTGGTGCAGGTATTGCTGAATATCTTGATATTATCAGCTTAACTGCTGAAATTAGAAAAACAATGGCACAATTACCATTAATTACTTTGCAAGAAACAGTACGAGATATTAGTTTAAATACAATGCAGAGACAGGATGTTTATATTAAAAATAAAACGAAATTAAATGAGAAGGAGCAATTGGCTGTACTTCAATCCATTCGATTGAGTTTACTCCCCAATGCGCCAGTGGGGCAGAGTCTTCAACATGACCCGAAAATATCTGCAATTAAAGATATTCTTGGAATCTGTGAAGACATCTTAAAGTTATTGGCTCAATCTGAACAGTCCATTCAAACTTTGTTTGATCAATTGAACTTGAAGATTTCGATTCACCAATTTAAAGATATCATTTTGTTGCTAATTTGGACAGGGTATATTCATCCTTCACTCAAACAGAACGAATCACAATTCTTAAAAGCCACAAATCAGTGGATGGAGCAACAAGGTTTAGCATGGCGTGCAAGTAGTTTGCATGGCTCAGCGATCGAAATGAACTTTTAAACTAAATCACAGAAAACCGCTCATTGAGCAGTTTTATTTTTAACTTAGAATAGCATTCACTTTTTCAGAATAATAAAACTTTTCCAGATAGAGTCTGGCACGCTGTTTTAAATGCTCGGATGAGATCATCTGTTGAATCACAGGAGCAAGTAGTGCTTGTAATTGATTTTGAATGAGACTTTCATCAATATTGATATCATTCAAAATCGCATCAAAATTATGATCTTGATTGCGAATGTACCAAGCATAGATACCATCATGCACTTGTTGTTTTAAATAATCTGTTTGACGAAGATGATCCCAAATTTCGTGCCCCATTCCTACCGTATTGGGGAGGTCAGAGACTTCAATATAGTTTCTCAATCGTGATAAAGGCACTGGTTTAATCTTGTGCCATAGATTGGCTTGAAAATGATAGAGCTTATTGTCATCAAACTGCTGATTGATCACGTGTTCACTGAGTTGGCTAATTTTAATGATGTTTTTTTGAAGATAATGTTTAACAGTGTCATCTAAGTTTGAATCTGTCACAGACTCTAAAACAGATTTACCCATTTTCATGAAGCGTCCCACACCAGGGACTTTTTTATTCATGACTGAATTATCAATATAATCTTGAATTGAATGATGAATCAGTTGGGTCAATGTTGTTGAAAAAGCAGGATGATTGACTAATCTTTTGATTAAAGCCTGACGATGTGAGCTTTTACTTGCAACGTATTGAGCAATTTTATCAATGGTTGCAACTGGGATGATATCTTCAATCTTGGTGGAGTCATTTACATTATGTGCCAAAGCCAGTCGAATATGATCGGCAATTTGCTCAATCAAAAAAGAGCTGGCTGGCGTTTCCAGAATTTGTTTCTGTAATAAATCATTGATTTGAGGAAAACTCCAAAGATTCTTGAGCGGCTGCTTTCGAAACCAATGATAAAAAGCAATAAACTCATTTTGAATGGTATCTGCACTTGAAAACTCTTGATCCAAGAATTCAAGTTGAGCATCGATCAGTTGTTCAATGATGGGGTTCTTCGTCATGAAAATAATCTCAAAAGTCCTTCAAGGATGGCATCCTTTGCCTATCATTGTACTGTATTTAAGAACGCTAAATAGCTCTGACTCACACGTTCTGGCGCCTCAAGCATCGGAATGTGGCCAACATGGTTTAAAATAATCGGTGGTCTCGCATTTTTGAGGGCATTTTTAAGGTCTTGTGCGACTTCAACGTTTACAATCTGATCTTGCTGACCCCAGAGAATCAACGTAGGGGAATTAATTTGCCCCAACATTTCTTTAAATGATGCTAAAGAATATTGTTTATTCATATCGTTGAGCTGGTGAATTAAGCGTGCTGTATGTTGAGAATTTTTAATTAAATTTTGTTCATATTGTTTTTTAATAATAGAGGGAATAAAAGGGGGATTGTACATTACCTTACGTGTGACAAAGTCTAAGTCTCCCGGTTGTTGAATGAGTAATTGTTTTAAATAAATCGGGTTGTTTAAGTAGTGAGTTTGAGTGTTTTTTAAGATGCCACCAGCACTCATAATAAATAAACTTTTGGTATCGTAATGATATTGCGATGCGTACATCAGTGCGATCGAACCTCCAACCGAGTGACCTGCTAGATGTAATTGATTTTGGACATGTGAAGCTTCAACAAAACGACGAAGTTGATCCGTTAAATTCTGCAAGCTAAGATCAAAATGATCAGGAACGTTTGTATCACCACTACCGGGTAAATCTGGAATAATCAGGTGATAATCCAAACTTAATGTACGAGCGATGGGGTTCCAAGAATCTCGGTTTGTACCTATTCCATGAATGAGCAATATCGTGGGTTTATTTGACGCACCAGCTTCACTATAAGTCCAAGTAACATCGCCAACTTTCAGTGTTTTGGTCTTTACATTTGCCCACTGACGTTCCTCATTTTGGTATTTTTTGAAGTCAATAAATTCTTCTTGTGCATGTGAATGGGCTAATGCAAAAAGAAAAGATGAACATGCGAGACAACAAACTAAAGTGTGTTTTATGGAGAAAGTGGGAGCAAATGATGCCATTCAAAAAAAGTCCAAAAAATTATCGACAAATTATATTCAGTTTTTAGAAAATGATTTCTATAGAACTGTACGACATTTGCAGTAGGAACTCGCCAAGGTGGTCGAAAAAATCCCTCAATGGATGCCGCATTTAAGTTGAAAAAAATCAAAGTTAAGGGCGTTGAGCGACCGAGTAAATCATGCATGCTATGGAGGATGTATTTTTTCGCAATAAGAAAATAATGTAACTGAGTATAAATTTAGTCAGTGACTTTGAAAAAGTACGGTATTAAAATTGTCGAACCTTTAGACCCATGGAAGAAACATGCTGACTGCAGAAGAAGTTTTAGAACGTTTAAAAAATGGTAATCAACGTTTTGTAGAGGGTCAAACAAATCATCAGAGACTTTTGTCACATCAAGAGCGCGCTCAAATGGCAGAAACTCAAGAACCATTTGCCATTATTTTAGGTTGTTCTGATTCTCGTGTACCTGCCGAAATGGTTTTTGATCAGGGGTTAGGAGACTTATTTGTAATTCGTGTTGCAGGAAATATCGTTGCACCATCACAAGTTGGAAGTGTTGAATTTGCTGTGGATAGCTTTGCCTGTCCTGTGGTTGTGGTACTGGGTCATACCCACTGTGGTGCGATTGAATCAACCATTGAAGTGCTCGCAAATCCAGATAAACCACCCTCTGCAAATCTCATGTCTATTGTAAACCGTGTTCGACCATCGGTTGAAATCTTAATGCAAACAGAACTTAAAGATGATCTGAAAAAATTATCATGCCATGCAGTTCGTTCAAATGTCTTTGCATCGGTGAATCAGTTACGCCATGGTTCTGCTGTATTGGAGAGTTTTATATCTAAAGGCAAATTGAAAGTTGTAGGTGCAGAATACTCACTTGAAACAGGTGAAGTGACCTTCTTCGATTTCTAATTGAATCAAATCAAAATTAAAGATTGAAAAAAAGGCGCTTTATAAAGCGCCTTTTATGTAGGGATATGCATTATTTAGAAGAATTTTCTGTGCATTTGCATTGGGGTGAATCAAGTCTTTTTGCATTAGGCTTTTATTACCAGCAACACCTTCTATAAAGAATGGGAGCAGTTTGACTTTATAGGTTTGGCTGAGTGTTTTGTAATTATTCTCAAATGCTTTGCTATAAGCTGTTCCATAATTAGGTGGTATCCTCATTCCAAATAACAAAACAGTTGCATTGGATTTTTGACTTTGTTGAATCAATCTTGCCAAATTTTGTTCAATCATCTTGGGCGGTTGTCCACGTAAGGCATCATTACCTCCCAATTCGATCACCACAATCTGTGGCTTGTGCGTTGCTAATAATTTAGGTAAACGCGCCAAAGCACCGCTGGTGGTTTCACCACTGACACTGGCATTGACCACCTTATGTTTTTTCGGATACTGTTGGTCTAAGCGCTGTTGTAATAAATTGACCCAACCCTGTTGTGGGCTTACACCGTAGCCTGCACTTAAGCTATCACCGACAATCAGGATCGTTTTTGCAAATGCCGAGACAGGCACAGCGATAAATAAACCACAGATAATTAACGGTGTAAATCTCTTTAAGATATTGAAATTCATTATACTTTTAAAATACATAAAGGCTTTCTATGCTTCAATCTGATTCGACTTCATCTATCATGCCACAAGTGATTATTTCTGCACAGAAACTTACACAAAGCATTCAATTGCAGCAAAAGTTACTCACCATTTTTGAAAATGTAGATGTCGAAATTTTGGCAGGAGAGCAGATTGCAATTACTGGGCGCTCAGGTTCAGGTAAATCAACATTATTGGGGATCTTAGCCACTTTGGATCAAGCATCTTCTGGTCAATTGTATGTCAGTGGTGAATCTTTACATGATCTGAATGAAGAACAACGCGCTTTGATTCGCTTAAAACATATTGGTTTTGTTTTCCAATCCTTTCAATTGTTGCCTTCGTTAACGGCACTTGAAAATGTCATGTTGCCATTAAGGTTACAGCCTCATTTTAATTATGCAGAAGCAGAGAAAAAAGCAGAAAGCTTACTAAAAAGAGTGGGGTTGGAAAGACAAATTCATCAAACCCCAAAAGTTTTGTCGGGTGGTGAGCAACAACGTGTTGCGATTGCTCGAGCTTTGGTCAGTGATCCCAAAATCATCTTCGCAGATGAACCGACTGGAAACCTGGATGGGGATACTGCACATGAGATTGAGCAGCTTTTATTTAATTTAAATCGTGAATTCGGTACGACATTGGTGCTCGTCACCCATGATCCCAAATTGGCAGCGCAATGTCAGCGTCATTTTGAATTAAAAGATGGTCGCTTGATTGAGCATGTTAAAACAGTTGAGACAATGTAATGAATGCATTGTTTAAACCCTTACTGCGACAGAGTTTCGGCTCCACAGGCATTTACTTACTCATTATTGCGATTAGTTTGGCAATTAGTGCAACCACGGCGCTGAAGTTTAGTAATGATCAAATCAAACAGGCGGTGTCGCTTCAAGCGGCTAAAATGCAAGCGGCAGACTTGGTGCTAACGGATCATGATCCGATTGACCCATCATGGAAAGAAGCAGCGACTCAGCAAGATTTAAAACAAACAGAAGTCACGGTATTTAGCTCAATGGCACATACCGATGCTGAATTTGTCATGGTCAATGTTAAAGCCATTCAGCCTAATTTCCCATTACGAGGCGAATTGGTGATTGCCCCGAGCGCGAAGTCTATCCAATCAGGTGAAGTGTGGCTCAGTCAAAGGGCTTTGGAGTTATTAAAACTCAAATTGGGGGATGTGCTGAATATCGCAGATGCTCAATTTAAAGTCACAGGTGTGATCCAACAAGACAGCAATCAAGAAATGGGATTTGCAGGCTTTTCACCAACGGTGATCATTTCACAACAAGATGTTGAAAAAACTAATGCGATTCAACCGGGTAGCCGAATTGATTATCGACTGCTGATGTCAGGTGAACCGCAACAACTCAATGCTTTTGAAAATTTTTATAAGCAACAGACAGGGCGTTTAGACGACTCAAAAAATAGGCTCAATGCTGGGTCTCAGACTAATTTTTCTCAGACCAATTCTTCTCAGCGTATTTCTAATCAAACCAATTCAGCGCAAACGAATTCATCAGACAATGTTGATGCAGATACCGTAAATGAAGATGCTGAACAAGGCAGTTTAAGGCTTCGTACTGCGAGTGATGGCAACACACGGTTGGTCAAGCCAATCGAAAACTTAGATACGTTCTTACAACTGGCGAATATTTTAACCATTTTACTTTGTGGAATTGCCATTGCACTGACCAGTCAACGCTATGTCCATCAAAACCAAGATTACATTGCATTGATGCGTTGTATGGGGGCTGAAAAGAAACAAATTCTTGGTGCCTATATCAGCTTACTCGGTGCCATCGTGTTGATATCAATGATTATCGGTAGTGCTTTGGGCTTGGGTTTGGGCTATACATTATTACAACTGATGCTTCAAATTATTCCGAATTTAGAGTTGAGTTTTAAAATTACGGATATGCTGTTTGGACCATTGCCGATTGCGATCTTTACCAGTGCGATAGTACTGTTCGGATTTGTCCTTCCCAGCTTATGGCAATTGTTGAATACACCCCCAATACGCGTGATTCGTCAACAAGAAAAATCTGCTCGATCGATGATGATTATGTTTGCATCAGGTGTGGTGAGTCTGATTATTTTTAGTTTAGTTCTGACTGAAAATATCATGTTGAGCGCCTTGGTGATCGGCGTGATTATTGTATTAAGCGCGATTTTATATGGTGTGATTTGGTTGATTCTAAAGGGCATCAAAGCGCTCAAAAATAGACTGTCGAGCTATGTTCGAACCCCCACACAGACAGCATTACAGATTACGGCATTAGCATTGGGTTTGAGCTTAATCACGGTGCTGGCGGTGCTAAGAACAGATTTGTTGGATCGTTGGCAACAGCAATTACCCGAAGGCACACCGAATCAGTTTGTCTACGGGTTACCGCCGTTTGAAGTAGAACAATTCAGATCTCAAATCCAAGCCAATCAATGGGAAAGTACACCGTTATATCCAAACATTAAAGGACGTTTGATTGCACATAATGGTCAAGCCTTTAGCCCTGAATTGGTTAAAAGTAATAATTCATTAAGACGTGAGTTGAACTTGACGCAGTCGGATCAATATCCTCAAAACAATGATATTGTCGAGGGCAATGCATCTTTTAAAAATATAGGTGAGGTTTCAGTAGAGGCCAACCTTGCAACCGAGTTAGGTATTAAAGTAGGGGATCAGTTGACTTTTAGTTTGCCAGAAGGTGAATTACAAGCCAAAGTGATTAATCTACGCACGGTCGAATGGGAAAGTTTTACGCCTAACTTTTTCTTTATTTTTGCACCGAATTCGATGGATGCCTATGCAGGCAGTTATCTAGGCAGTTTCTACGTTCCACCTACGGATAAAGATGCATTGGTGAAAGTGATTCAACAATTTTCCAATACCGTGTTTATTGATGTGTCATTGATTTTGGATGAGATCAAGAAACTGGTGAATGTATTGGTTCAGATCGTGACGATTTTAGCGATCTTAGTGAGTTTGTCGGGCTTCCTAGTGCTGATTGCTTGTATCAATTTATTGATGGATGAACGCAAACGAGAAGTCGCTTTAATGCGTTCTTTTGGGAGTTCTAAAGCCCAACTCAAAAATATGATGACCGTTGAAATAGGTTTAATTGGGCTGATTTCTGGTGTGGTGGCATGTTTATTTGCAGAAGTGATCAGTGCCATCGCCAGTTATAAAATGGACTTGAGTATTCAGCCCCATTGGGAAATTTGGCTGATTCTACCAATCACCATGTTTATTTTATGTGCTTTGATTGGGCGTTATCGTTTGAGTTATCTCAGTGATATTCCACCCTTACAAAGCTTAAGAGAAATGAGCCAATAAGACTTGTGCTGAACAGACTAGATGGCTAATCAATAAATCTATTCTGTGCCTCTGTTTGAAAGGATGAACCCATGTGGTTCATATTTTTTAGGATCAAAGCTCACTTAAAATCTGCTGACTGAATTGCTGCCAGAGTGGTTCAATATCCGTGACCAAATTTAAGCAATATTGATAAAAGAAATAGCAGCTGGCTATGCCAATGATCAGTCCTGCGATATTAAATATAGTACTTTGATTGAGTTTTTGACCGATATACCAAATCAATGCCAATACAGCACCCATGATCATGCCACCGATATGTGCGGCGTTATTAATACCGCTGATCATAAAGCCCATTGAAAGGTTGATGCCTAGTACCATCAGTAACGTTTTTTTATCCAAGATAAACAGCTGATTTTTAAGTTTGGGTAAGATAGATAGCATGGTGAGGGCAGCACCAAGACCCATCACCGCACCCGATGCGCCTGCGCCTACACCGGGATAAAGGTCTTGTTTGGGTTCCCCGAGTTGAATCAACGTATAAGTGTCTTGAATGCTCATATAGCCACTGAGCAAGCTTCCCAGCAATCCTGCGAATAGGTATAAACCCAAAAAATAAAGACGACCGAAGAGTTGCTCTGCCACATTGCCAAAGATATAGAGCGCCCACATATTTAACATCAAGTGAATGAAACCAAAATGAAAAAACATGCTGGTAAAAAGTCGAATGGGTTCCGAAAGAAATGTAATCGGTGCATAATCAGCACCCCAGCGGATAGCATCCATTGAGCTGGGTTGGGTGATATCCATCCCTTGCATGACTTGCCATGCAAAAAGCCCGACATTGATTGCGATGAGACAAGCAGTGATCCACCAAAGCTGCATTTGTATTTTATTTTTATTTTGCATAGAGATCGGATAATCAGACATGATATTTTTGTGCATTCGCCATTATTTATCCGCAAGCTTAGCATGAAAATACATTTTTTCAGGAGGAAACCAGAAGCATGAAGGCTTTTGTTGTACGTACAGCACTGATCATTATAAGCTTTATACTTTTGGTACAGCTTTGGATATTTTCAAGTTTAGTCTGGTGGCGAACCCATCCTGTTAACTCCACCATGATGATGCGGATTGACTATTGGTCTGATTCATCACAGCCAATTAAGCATGAATGGCGTGACTATGACAATATCAGTACCTATTTCAAACAAGCGATTGTTGCAGGGGAAGATGCAAAATTTATGCAACATCATGGTTTCGATTGGGATGGGATGCGTTTTGCACTTGAACGTAATAAAGACAAAGGTAAGGTGGTTGCAGGTGGCTCTACGATTTCGCAACAGTTAGCGAAGAACCTGTTTTTATTTAACAAGCGATCATTTGTTCGTAAAGGTCAAGAAGCTGTTGCGACGTGGATGATGGAACGCATTTGGTCAAAACAGCGTATTCTTGAGGTTTATATCAACTCGGTTGAATTTGGTGAAAACATTTATGGGGTTGAAGCAGCCAGCCAGCACTATTTTGGGATCAGCTCACGCAGTATGTCACGTGAACAAGCGGCATTCTTAGCAGCATTATTACCGAATCCAAAATATTATCAAAATCATCGTAATGACCGTACATTACAGTACCGAAAGCGACTGATTTTAAAATATATGCGCCATAGCGATTTACCAAAACAATAAAAAAGACCAAAAGCCTAATACATTTAGGCTTTTTTTTATGAAATTGTCATAAATTTGAAGCATACTAAACTTAGATCAAACCATTGAACACAGGTTGAACATGAATACCGCAGTGACGACTTCTTCTCAAGACACTAACGTGTCAAAAGATACTTTAGCGCCAGTCCAATATACCTATAATGATCGATTTATTAATCGTGAACTGTCTATTCTTGATTTCCATTTGCGTGTTCTCGAACAAGCGGTTGATCCTCTGCATCCGCTATTGGAGCGCATGAACTTCTTGTTGATCTTTTCTCGTAATATGGATGAGTTTTTCGAAATTCGTGTTGCAGGTGTCATGGAGCAACTTGCACTGGGTAATGAAAGTCGTAGTCCAGATGGTCTTACACCTAAACAAGTGTTAGAGAAAATTTCTGAGACGACGCATGCTGCGATTGAGCGCCAATATCGTATTTTAAATGAAGAAATTTTTACTCAACTGCGAAAAGAAGATATTTGTTTCTTGCGCCGTGGTGAGTTAACGCCTGCGCAGTCTCAATGGGTGAAAAAGTATTTCCAAGAACAAGTTGCACCGGTTTTAACCCCAATCAGTCTTGATCCTGCGCATCCATTCCCGAGATTAGTCAATAAAAGTCTCAACTTTATTGTGACTTTGGAAGGTAAAGATGCATTTGGTCGTCAGATTGATTTAGCGGTTGTTCCTGCGCCACGCTCCTTGCCACGAGTTGTACGTTTGCCTGACGAGCTCACAGGTGGCAAGGAACATCATGTGATGTTGTCAGCGATTATTCACGAACATGTTTCTGATTTGTTCCCGGGTATGACTGCAACGGGTTGCTACCAGTTCCGCGTGACACGCAATGCAGATTTGGCATTGAATGAAGATGTTGAAGATTTAGCAATCGCACTCAAAGGAGAGTTGAACTCACGTCGTTTTGGTCGTGCGGTGCGTTTGGAAGTGACTCATAATTGTCCAAAACATATTTATGATTATTTATTGGATGAGTTTGATTTAGAAGAAGAACAACTTTATAAAGTCGATGGGCCAGTCAATCTTGCCCGTTTACTGTCTAATTTCAAGCGTCCACATTTACGTTATGACTCACACACGCCCGTAATACCAAAAGCATTGAAGAAAGCGGAGAATGTGTTCTCTGCAATGAAGAAACAAGATATTTTGTTGCATCATCCTTTTGAATCATTTTCACCGGTCATCAATTTGTTGCGTGAAGCCGCACGAGATCCTCAAGTGCTTGCGATTAAACAAACGCTTTATCGTAGTGGCCCTGACTCAGAAATTGTGCAGGTACTGGCTGAAGCCGCGCGCAATGGTAAAGAAGTGACCGCAGTGATTGAGCTTCGAGCACGTTTTGATGAAGAGTCGAACATTGCAGTTGCCAATGTTCTTCAAGAAGCGGGTGCAGTGGTTGTTTATGGCATTGTAGGTTACAAAACTCACGCCAAAATGATTCTTGTGGTACGCCGTGAAAATAATAAATTGGTACGTTACGTACATTTAGGTACAGGGAATTATCATGCTGGCAATGCCCGTATCTATACAGACTATGGCTTGATGACCACGCAAAAAGATTTGTGTGAAGATGTACATCGTATTTTCCAAGAGCTGACAGGCATGGGGAAAATGGCGAAGCTGAAAAAGCTGTTACATGCGCCATTTACTTTGCATACGCAATTGATTGCTTTCATTGATGAAGAAATTGCACATGCAAAAGCAGGTAAGCCTGCAAAAATTATTGTCAAAGTGAATGCACTTACTGAAGTTCAATTGATCAATAAGTTGTATGAGGCTTCTCAGGCAGGGGTGCAAGTTGATTTGATTATTCGTTCAATTTGTTGCTTACGTCCAGGCTTGCCGGGTTTATCTGAGAATATTCGAGTTCGTTCAATCGTAGGGCGCTTCCTAGAACATACACGTGTGTATTACTTTGGAAATGATGGCAATTCACGATTGTATTGTTCAAGTGCGGATTGGATGGATCGTAACCTCTTTAATCGTGTTGAGGTGTGTTTCCCAATTGAAGAGCCAACGTTAAAGAAACATATCTATCAACAAGGGTTGTTGAATTATATGAAAGACAATCAAGGTTCTTGGTTGCTCAATGGTGATGGCACTTGGGAGCGAGTAAAATTAAAAGAAGGGGAAATTCCTCATAATGCTCAACATGTCTTACTTGAAGTTTTTAAATAAAAACATTGACTAAAAAAAGGAGCCAATCGGCTCCTTTCTATCTTTAACTTGGGTGTTCTATTTCCATGTTTAGCTTAAATCAGATGTAATTTTTTGCAAAACTTGAAATAACACATCAAACTCACTTTGAAGCGGTGTGCTCTTACGTGTCACTAAAGATAATACACGTGATGGTGCATTCTCAATTGGTTTAATCACAAGTTGATCATTGTATTTCAACATATGCGTGTTTACTGCAATCTGAGGTAGCAAAGTGAAGCCTAGGTTTGAGCTGACCATTTCAACCAAAGTGGGTAATGAACTCGCCTTCAAGCGATGATCATTTTTACGCTCACCAATTGGGCAGACACTCAACGTATGATCACGTAAGCAATGACCTTCTTCGAGTAGCATCAAATGTGATAAATCTAGATCTTCTAAACTGTTTGCTTGCGCAGTTTTATGATCGGCTTTATTACACACCAAATACAGGCTTTCTTTTGCAATTTCTGCAACTTTCAAACCACGTGTATCAAATGGAAGTGCCAACATGATCATGTCCAAATTACCATGTTCAAGCTTTTCAACCAGATGTTCACTTTGTGCTTCATGCAAATGAAGTTGAATTTTGGGTAATTCTTTGTGCACTTCTTCTAATAATTGCGACAAGATAAATGGGGCAATTGTTGGAATGATACCTAAATGTAGATCACCCGTCAGTGGTTCGCTCATTTCACGACTGAGTCGCATTAAATCTTGAGCATCTGCAAGCAGGACACGGGCACGTGCAACAACTTGCTCGCCGAGTGGAGTTAAACGTACATTTTGACGGTCACGTTCAACCAGTACGCCACCCAATAAACGCTCAAGCTCCATAATCCCACCAGAAAGGGTGGATTGTGTAACGAAAGAGCGACGTGCTGCTTCAGTAAAATGCAACGTCTCAGAGAGTGTCACCAAATATGACAGCTGTCTTAGGGAAGGTAATGCAGCCATAGTGTCCTAGTGTTTATCATTTAAAATGTTTTGCAAATAAGCCACTGAGTTGTGGAATGAAATGCGCAGGAATATCATGCCCCATTCCTTCAATTAATTCAAATTTCGCGCCTGAAATGGCTTTCGAAACTGCTCTACCATGGCTAGATGGTAGTAAACGATCTTTAGAGCCGTGTACCACTAGGGTTGGCTTATCAATTTGTTTATCGATCTGAAGTAAAGAGCCTGTACATAATATTGCTAAAAACTGTTGAAGTACACCCGCTGGATGATAACTGCGTTGATATAATTTTCTGGCTGTCTGCATAACCTCTATTTGATTGAGGTAACCCGGAGATCCGATGGTCTGCATCACCTTTAAACTATGGTAGATAATTCCATCCTCATCGTTCGATGCAGGTCTGCCAATTAAACTAAACAGTTGCTTAGGAAAGGGGGGTGCAAGAAAGGGCTGATTGTTACTGGTAAATAATAATCCGACTTTATCTACTTTTTCTGGATGTTTGGCAGCAAGAATCTGAGCAATCATGCCACCCATGGATGCGCCAATGATATGTGTTTTTGCTAAACCTAAGCGCTCAATTAATAAAGCGGCATCATCTGCCATGTCATAGAGATCATAAGCAGAACCATGATTTGACAACCCAAAAGCAAAGCGTCCCATCAGCTTAAACGTATTTAAACGAGGACCTTTATTACGGATTTTAGAGGAAAGACCAATATCGCGATTATCAAATCGAATGACTTGATAACCTTGGTCAATGAGCGATTTACAAAAGAAATCAGGCCAAAACAACATTTGAGCACCTAAACCCATAATCAACATCACACTGGGATGATCAGAATTGCCACCGATCTCAACATGAAGTTGAATCCCATTGCCTAAGTCGACTTTGGTTTCTTGCATAAAATGTGCATAAGGTGAAACAGTATATTGTAAGGCGCTATTCATTTTTATTTTTCCTCTAAGAGGATATTTTGATTACAAAATATCCTCAACATTAAAGCCTTAAATGGTCGCAGGAATCAAGTCGGGCACTAATTTAGTTAATGCTAGACGCTGTTTACCTGCTGTAGCACCCAATAGCACAAAACCACGCAAAGTATTTTCGGCATCTGTTGCTTTGGCGATCATGCCATCATCAAACTCTTCTGTTTCCCAAGTCACCTCTACGCCAGTAGGTGCAGGAAGCACTGTTAAAGGTGCAGCAGGTGTTTTTACGGCAACAGGCATGGCAGGGTAGTGAACGGTAGTGGTTTGTCCTGACAGTGTTTTTGCCAGCGCGCGCGCTTGTTGCATGAGTGGCATGACATAAGGCAATAGCATGCCATTCACTTCTGCGCAGTCACCAATGGCATAGATATCCGGTTGGTTGGTTTCCATCAGTGTATTGGTAATTACACCACGACTGGTGTTGATTCCTGCTTCTTGAGCCAATCCAATATTCGGTTGTAAACCAATGGCCGAAAGTACCACATCCGCAATTAAGTTTTGACCATTGGCAAGTGTTACGATATACGCATCATCTGCTTGTTTAGATACTTTCTCAACTGTAGTCCCCAATACAAATTGGATTCCTGTTTCTTCCATATTTTGTTGAAAGGCTTCAGCAACGTGGCTTGGCAATAAGCGTCCCAAAGGCTGTGGTGCTAAATCAATCACTGTTGCTTGATGACCTGTATTTTGTAAGTCGTTGGCAAATTCACAACCAATCAAGCCTGCGCCTAGGATCACCACACGTTTTTGAGATTTTTTTTCTAGATTTTCACGAAAGGCTTTGTAATCATTCAGCGAGTTCACAACCAAAATGTCATCACTACCATCGCCTGCAATCGCCAAGCGTATTGGATGTGCACCGACAGCTAAAATGAGTTTTGAATATTGTTGAAGCGTTTTTTGACCATTTACGTCTAAAGTTAATTCGTGTTTTTCAACGTCAATATGGCGTACTGAAGTATGCGCTTGGATGTGCATATTCAGTTGAGCAGACATTTTTGCAGCATCACCTAAACCAATTTGTTCAGGTGCTTTTTTACCCACCAAAGCATTTGAAAGAGTTGGTTTTGCATAGTTTACCGCATCATCTGCACAAACCATCACCAATGCATGTTCGGCGTTTAATTTGCGATATTCTCTTGCAAGTGTATAACCTGCCATGCCAGAACCAATGATTACGATAGGATGCATATTACTCTCCAAAATGTGAGGGAAGGTTTTTATAGTTGATTAAAAAAGACCATATAACATGGTCTTTTAGGGTAATGATTAGATTTCTACCATTTCAAAATCAGCTTTTGAAACGCCGCAATCAGGGCAAGTCCAATCATCGGGGATATCTTCCCATTTTGTTCCAGCTGTAATGCCATCTTGAGGCCAGCCTTCAGCTTCGTCATAAATCCATCCACAAACGATGCATTGATATTTTTTCATCTATTTCTCCAAAAACCGACAGATCCGATAAGTTGTCAGTAAAATATTCCAAACCGTACATTAACTCAATTAAACGACTACTTGTAATAGTGTACGCATTCACGCAAATTTTTACGCAGTTCTATGATGAATGTAAAGTAAATAACGGAGTTTAACCTACTAAACTTTCTGCAGAATGGCAGAGAAGAACAAAACGCGTGCTGTTTGGGCTAATTATGCAATTTTTGTGACTTGACTCATTTGGGTAAAATGAACATTTTCAAATGCTTGCTTGGCTTAATCTGACTGATTCTGAATACAAAAATCTTTTATTTTGTTTTATAAACACGCTATTTAGACTTAGGTCTAGCATAAATATTAGATAAATTACGGTATAATTCCATTCTCTAAAATATATATCTAATATTTATTTTATTGATGTGTCTAATAAAATCAATAACTTAGTATTTTTGTTTGATTTAAAAAAGATCAGCTCTCTGTTTTTTATATCTAAAATCCATTAAAATTCGCACATTCTTTATCTTCTCCTAAATCTCCTATGAACGACACGTCTACAGCTTTGTGGTCTCACATTCGTACTGTCCAAAATTTTCCAAAGCCCGGTATTTGTTTTTTTGATTTAACACCATTATTTATGAGCAATATTGGTCCATTAACAGATGCTTTAATTGAAAGTATCCCAGCTGAGCAATTGGCAGACGTAGACAGTTTTGTGGCTGTAGAAGCGCGTGGTTTTGTTTTAGCGAGTTTGTTGGCGCAGCGTACAGGTAAAGGCTTATTATTGGTTCGTAAAGCAGGCAAATTACCACCACCAGTGGTCGGTGTAGGCTACAGTTTAGAATATGGTATGGATCGTCTTGAAATGTCGGCGGATATTGCCCCACAGAAAGTGATTATTGTGGATGATGTCTTGGCGACAGGTGGCACACTAAAAGCTGTGAAACAATTGATGGATAAATGCCAGCATACGATTCTAGGTGCAAGCATTTTCCTTGATTTACCAGATTTACACGGTGATTTAGGTTTCAATATCTGGACTGTTTTAGACGATAAAACAATGCCAGAAGCTCAAGTTGCGTAATGCTACATAGATCAGCAGAGTTATTTGCTGACTGATCCTATATCTAAGCCTTGCTCAAGCAAGGCTTTTTTATGTCTGGATCAAAGTTGTTCAGCTTTTTTACATATTCAAATCAATGACAACAACTTAAACATAGTCTTTTAAGCGGTGAATCAGGTCGTTAATTCTTTCGGGATATTCTAAACGGTGATGACCCCCTTCAACAGTGTCTACTTCCATAAAGGACTCGAGCTGATCTGCTGTTTGGCGCATATCAAGTACTTCATCACCCAATTCAATATAGGCTAACTGGGGAATATCATGATCTAAATCTTGCTCATCAATCGCGGGATAATCTTCACGAAAACAGGGTGAGAGATTAGGATTGGCAATAATGGCAGGAAGTTGGAAAAGCTTAGACATTTTAAGTGCCCAATACCCACCTAAACTGTGTCCGATCAGAACCTCAGGTTGTATTTTTTGGATAATGTCCTGATAAAAAGTTTCAACAGTTTTGAAATTTAAATTGCGATAATCAACATTGATACAGAGCTTATGTTCTGCATCAATGACTTCGAACTTACTTGATTCTTTTGATGAATCAAGTCCGTGTAAAAATAAGATTTTTGAAACGCACTTATTCATTGTTATACATTCACATTATCGTTCTTTTAAATTAATGAGGAATTTAATCACCTCATCTGCTGTTTAAACCGTTTAGTATTATATGGTTAGGTTGAATCATTCGGCTATTAGCATTTGGTATTGGTTTCTGGTTATTTACATTTAACTTCAAAAGGTTGCATGATTTTCATCTCTGAAGGTATGCCATCGTAGTTAAAAGGATATAAGCGCCCCTCAAGTATCTCTTGATCAATGTAATGATTTAATTTTGTTAATCGACTTTGATTTAAGTTTTTTATTTTAATGATATTTCCATTATGGTCGGCCAATAAGGCTATATTTAATTGAAAAGAATTCGTCTTCTCATTATAGAGCGTAGGATGAACCCATGTAATAAGTTTGGGATAAAATTCGCACATGAGGGACATGTAACTTGAAGACTTTGTTAAAACTGGTGGTTTTAACCATTTTGGTCCCAAAGGAAAAATGACTGCAATAATGATAGGTTTCATTTTGATGATATTTTTTTGCTCAGACTTCATCACATATTCTGCTGCTATTTCAGATGCTCTTTTATTGAGTTGATCGAACTTCTCATTGGGGTTTAAAAGCAGCGTATTAATTTTCTGTAATTTAAGGTCGATATCAACTTTAACTTTCCATATATAATCAGATGTATCGAGATTGGATGTTTCAATCAGTTGCGGAACGCCTGTGTCAGGTTGGTTTTGTTCTTGAATATTTTGAGCTTCATGCATAACTCCGTAAGCACTCTGCATAAAGATGGACAAAATAACAATGAGGTTGATTTTTTTCATTTTAAAGACACGCTTATTAGTATTTTTGATCGTATAGAAACTTACTCATTATTCTCGAACTCTGCTATGCTATGCAACTTCCGATTTTTCAATTTATACACGAGGCAGAGATGACGCAACAAAACGCTCAATCGACTTCTGAACAAGCCATTTCCGAAAACGATTTAATTGCACAGCGTCATGCCAAGCTTAAACAAATACAAGAGAAGGCGAAGGAAACCAATACCAGCCCTTGGCCTAACACGTTTAAACGTGAACACTATGCACAAGACTTACAAGATCAGTTTGCTGAAATCTCAAAAGAAGATATTGAAGCTGGCGAAAAAGTGTATGTCAAAGTTGCAGGTCGTGTGATGTTGAACCGTGGTTCATTCATGGTGATTCAAGACATGACAGGTCGTATTCAGCTTTATGTTGCACGTAAAGAGCTTGCACCTGAAGTGTTAGAAACGATTAAAAGCTTAGACCTTGGTGATATTATCGCTGTTGGTGGTTATATCGGTCGTTCAGGTAAAGGCGATCTTTATGTGCATATCGAACAATTTGAACTTTTAACCAAGTCACTTCGTCCACTTCCAGATAAGTTCCATGGTTTAAATGACACCGAAGTTAAATATCGTAAGCGTTATCTAGATTTGATCGTCAATGAAGAAACGCGTAAGACCTTTGAAATCCGTGCCAAAGTCGTTGCTGGTATTCGTGCTTTCTTAAATGAAAAACGCTTCATGGAAGTTGAAACGCCAATGATGCATGTGATTCCGGGTGGTGCATCTGCACGTCCGTTCGAAACGCATCACAACGCTTTGGACATGCCATTATTCCTACGTATTGCGCCTGAGCTTTATTTAAAACGTTTGGTGGTGGGCGGTTTCGAACGTGTATTTGAGATTAACCGTAACTTCCGTAACGAAGGTGTATCTACGCGACATAACCCAGAATTCACCATGATCGAATTCTACCAAGCGTATGCTGACTACAAAGATTTAATGGAACTGACTGAGCAAATGCTAGAAAAGTTAGCCATTGATATCTTAGGTTCGACTGATGTGCCTTATGGTGATGAAGTATATAGCTTCAAAGGTCCATTTAAGAAAATCTCAATGTTTGACGCAATTTTAGAGCACAACCCACAATTTACACCAGAAAATGTAAATGACCGTGAGTTCCTTGCGAAATTTGTTCAAGAAGAGCTTAAAGAGCAAGTAAAACCAGGTTTTGGTTTAGGTAAGCTTCAAACCATTGTATTTGAAGAAACGGTTGAAACTAAACTTCGTCAGCCAACCTTCATTACTGAATACCCTGCGGAGACTTCTCCACTTGCACGTCGTAATGATGATAATCCACATATCACAGATCGTTTTGAATTCTTTATTGGCGGTCGTGAATTGGCAAATGGCTTCTCAGAATTAAATGACCCGATTGATCAAGCAGAACGTTTCCAAGCGCAAGTTGATGAAAAAGAAGCGGGCGATGATGAAGCGATGCACTATGATGCAGACTTTGTTGAAGCATTAGAATACGGTTTACCGCCAACAGCAGGTCAAGGTATTGGTATTGACCGTCTGGTGATGTTATTTGCCAATGCGCCTAGTATTCGTGATGTGATCTTGTTCCCGCATATGCGTCATAAGAACGCTTAATTATTTAAAACTCTTAGATTAGCATTTGAAAAGCCACCTTTATGGTGGCTTTTTCATGTGTGCACTTTTAAAGTTTAAGAAGATATTTTGATGGAATGAGGTGTTTAAACGATAAATATTTGAAATATGGGGGATTTTAATGGGATAAATTCAAACTAAAGTAGGTTACTTAATTCAAAATTTATTGAAAAACAGGAAATTAAGAAATGATAAACAAAATTAAAGATATGTCGTCTTGTCACACTTTAATGATTGAAAAATGTGACATATGAATTTAAGGTGCAATATATAGATAACCATTAGGTAATGAATAACATGCTTATTAAAAAATCACTGTATACGGCAATTTTTGCCAGTGTTTCGATGACAGGATTTGCACAAGGAATTGTGCTTAATCAAGCGGATCTAAAAACGGATCTCAATTGGTTAAATCAGCAAGGTGTTATTCAAATCAGTACGTCTACTTGGCCATTGAGTGGTGATGAAATTCAACGTGCCTTGAGTAATGCTCATGTGACGACATCGACACAACAAAAAGTCATTCAATCTGTGCGCCAGAGCTTAGAGGCTGAGAATGAATTCTTAAAAGTTGAAGTCTTTGCTGAGACTGATCCTAAGAGTATTCCGCAAGCCTTCGGCGATGATCAGAAAGCTCAATATGCCATTGGCGCAGAATTCAATGCTGGCGGACAAAACTGGGGTGCACGTTTAAAAGTTAAAGGAGAGAAAGACCCACAGATTGACAATGATCAAGATGTCAATGTGGAAAGTTCTTACTTAGCTGGAAAATTATGGAATCAGTGGGTTATCGCTGGACAAATTCCTACCTATTGGGGCCCTGGTCATGATGGCAGCTTGATCCGTGGTGATGCCAGCCGTCCTGTTTATGGTGTTACGGTACAGCGTGCAGAGCAAAATGCATTTGAAAGTAAATGGTTATCTTGGATTGGGCCATGGCAATATCAAGCCTTTGCAGGTCAGTTAGATGATTATCAAGCGATACCTGATGCGAAATTATTGGGTTTACGTTTAACAGCTCAACCTTTACCGTATTTGGAATTAGGGGCTTCCCGTGTATTGCAATGGGGGGGAGAAGGGCGTTCGGAAAACTGGGATACACTTTGGAATGCCATTAAAGGTAATGATAATTTTGATGATGGAGATTTAGATAAATCTAATCAAATTGCTGGATTAGATGCAAGATTAAACTTACAACAATTATTCAATGTACCTGTTGGTTTATATGGTCAATTTGTCGGTGAAGATGAAGCGGGATTATTACCTGCCAAAAAAATGTATTTAGCAGGTATCGATTATTCAGCAAGTTATAAAAATATGCCTTATCAAATATATGCAGAGTGGGCAGATACCACAACCAATGGCAATGTAGAAGGCGTTTCTTATAACCATTATATTTATACCGATGGGTATTACCAACATGGCTATCCACTGGCACATGCAATTGGTGGAGATGGGGAAATGATTTCATTCGGTGGAGATATTCGTTTTGATGCTATGAATCGATTATCTGGTCGTGCATTGTTTGCCAAAGTGAATCAATCTGATCGCATAACCAATTTTGCCTTTCCAGAAAATGATGAAATTAAAGCGCTAGACCTGACGTGGACACATTACATCAAGCCAAGTATTCCTTTGAAGATCAACGGTTGGATTGCTGATTCAGATCTTTATGGTAATGATGCGGGTCTATCCCTAGGTGTCGAATTACCCCTAGAGAAAGCGATGTTTGGTTTTTAAAATCACTTGAGTGAAAAAAAGTCCCATTCATGGGACTTTTTTTATGGCAGAAATATCCAAAATTTTACAGAATAATTTGAAAATGACTGAACATTACAATAGACAGGTCTGAATTCGAACTTTCATATCCAAGCTAGATTGCAAAATATAGTGCTTCATCCAATGATAAGACTGCCCCATTGGATTAATTTTAGTGGCGCTTTCCAAAAAATCTAATTCAGGCTGATTAAACAATTGTTGTTCAATGCATTGGGTAAATTGCTCTGAATTGACGTATAAATCTGTTTCGATCAAATAGAATTTTTTGGGATAGTTATAAAAGGCATAACATAGATTAAAGGCTTTTTGGTCACCTTTTAAATTGTTGATCGCGATTTCGTAGCGCTTGTCTTGATTGCTATGCGTGACACCAATCAAGTATTTCAGTTTTTGATTTTCCAGTTTAATTGCAAATTGAAGTCCAAGTTGGTCTGAAGTGTGTTCATGCTGCACAAAAATATTAAAAGCCGCGCCATCTTCAGTATAGGGTTCTTGCAAGACAAGAATATTGTCATTGTGCTGATAAATATTTCCAGCGAACTGGGCTTTTTCAAGAGACTGTTTGATCTGTTCTAGGCTAAGCATGGGAGAGAGCTTCTGTAGAGGTCGAATGATTGAATTTTATATGAGCTTAGATTGAGAATCTGTTGAACTATTGGACAGTTGAATTTTATATAGGTGCTTCTAAATCATAACAATTGCATTTTCATGTCATTTTTATTCGCGTTGTAGACCTTGGAAATGATTAAAATCCAGTGTGAGCGCGGAAAAGAAATAAATTATTGTTTTATATTTCAGTTAAGGTTTAACAGTTATATGAATAAGGTAGACTGGTTATAGCTAAGCCATGGTTTTATAATGTTAATTTTGTATTTATCCTGTTTTTATATGATGTTTACATATATCAATATAAAAAAACATGCTAAAGGAAAGTTGGCTAAATCACTATAATGAATATAAATTTTCAAAAGTGTCATAAGTACACGTTTTTCTAAGCTGGTGTTGTCCATGTCGTTAAATGAGGAAAGACTTACTCATCTAAAGCAGCTTGAAGCTGAGAGTATTCATATTATCCGCGAAGTCGCAGCCGAGTTTGAAAATCCGGTCATGCTGTATTCTATCGGTAAAGATTCAGCAGTGATGTTACATCTAGCGCTGAAAGCATTTTACCCTGCAAAACTTCCATTCCCACTGTTGCATGTCGACACAGGTTGGAAATTTAAAGACATGATTGCCTTCCGTGACAACATGGCGAAAAAGCATGGTTTTGATTTGATCGTGCATCAAAACAAAGAAGGGGTAGATGCGGGCATCAATCCATTCGATCATGGTAGTTCAAAATATACCGACATCATGAAGACTCAAGGCTTAAAACAAGCCCTTGATAAATACGGTTTTGATGCGGCTTTTGGTGGCGCTCGTCGTGATGAAGAAAAATCACGTGCAAAAGAACGTGTCTATTCATTCCGTGATGATAAGCACCGTTGGGATCCTAAAAACCAACGTCCTGAACTTTGGAATCTTTACAACGGTAAAGTGAACAAGGGTGAAAGTATTCGTGTATTCCCATTATCAAACTGGACTGAGCTTGATATTTGGCAATACATCTATTTGGAAAGCATTCCATTGGTACCTTTATACCTTGCTGCAGAACGTCCTGTAGTGGAGCGTAGTGGTACGTTAATTATGGTTGATGATGAACGTATGCCTTTATTCGAGGGCGAAGTTCCAGAAATGAAATCGGTACGTTTCCGTACTTTAGGTTGTTATCCATTAACAGGTGCAGTGGAATCAACTGCTGATACCTTGCCTGAAATCATCCAAGAGATGCTTTTGGCAACCAGCTCTGAACGTCAAGGTCGTATGATTGACCATGATGAAGCAGGCTCGATGGAGAAGAAAAAACAAGAAGGTTACTTCTAGAATCTCTCCCAACCTCTCTTTGGGAAAGAGAGGAGTCATCCCCCTTTTTCAAAGGGGGAGTGAGGGGGATTCCAATACACCGATTTCAACGTATTTGTGGAGCTATGAGCCATGTCTCATCAATCAGATTTGATTAGCCAAGATATCTTGGGCTATTTAAAACAACATGAAAATAAAGATTTATTGCGTTTCTTGACTTGCGGTAACGTAGATGATGGTAAATCGACGCTTATTGGTCGCCTGCTTTACGATTCAAAATTGATTTATGAAGATCAATTGCAAGCAGTTACTCGTGACTCTAAAAAAGTCGGTACAACGGGCGATGCGCCTGACTTGGCACTTCTTGTCGATGGTTTACAAGCTGAGCGTGAGCAAGGGATTACCATTGATGTTGCTTATCGTTATTTCTCAACTGAAAAACGTAAGTTCATCATTGCCGATACTCCGGGACATGAGCAATATACGCGTAACATGGCAACAGGTGCGTCAACTTGTGACCTTGCGATCATCCTCATTGATGCACGCTATGGTGTTCAAACCCAGACGCGCCGTCATACCTTTATTGCGAGCCTTTTGGGTATTAAGAACATTATTGTTGCGATCAACAAAATGGACTTGGTGGAATTCTCTGAAACACGTTTCAATGAAATCCAAGCTGAATATGCAGGCTTTGTTGCGCAATTGGGTGACCGTAAACCATCGAATATCATCTTTACGCCGATTTCTGCGTTAAACGGTGACAACGTGGTGAACAAATCTGAAAATACGCCATGGTACACGGGTCAAACCCTAATGGGTTCTTTAGAATCTGTTGAAATTAACCGTGATACAGCGCAACGTGATTTCCGTTTCCCTGTGCAATACGTCAACCGTCCGAACCTCGATTTCCGTGGCTTCTGCGGTACGATTGCGCTAGGTGACGTTAACGTTGGCGATACCATTACTGCTTTACCATCTGGTAAGTCGTCTACGGTTAAAGAGATCGTGACGTTCGATGGTCATTTGGAACGTGCAGTTGCAGGTCAAGCTGTAACGATTACTTTAAACGATGAAATTGATATTTCTCGTGGTAATGTGTTGATCCGTGCTGATCAAGGTCTACCTTCAATTTCACGTTCGGTTCAAGCGACTGTGGTGTGGATGGCAGATCAACCGCTGGTGATGGGTAAGCTATACAATGTCAAGATTGGTACGCAAACTGTTCCTGCTAAAGTAACTGCGATTAACTACCGTACCAACGTCAACACATTGGAAAAGGCAAAAGTTGACAGCCTTGAGCTGAATGCGATTGCCAATGTCACTGTTGAGTTCGATGCGCCAGTAGTCTTTGACCGTTATCAAGACAGTCGTTACACAGGTTCATTTATCTTCATTGATCGTTTAAATAACGTGACGATTGGTGCAGGTATGGTGGAAGAGTCTGTTGAATGGACGGCACATAGTAATCCTGTGACTGCTGAAGCGCGTGCTGCACGTTTAGGTCAAAAACCTGCTGCGGTGACTGTGTCTGAAGCTGCACTTGCAAATGCTCAAGCGATTGAAAACTTGTTACTTCAACAAGGCATCGTAGCGATTGCAAAAGCAGGTTTAGATGCTACTCAAGTGGCATTGCTTCGTGAGACAGGTGTGGTTGTGATTACGACTGTTGCTGAAGGGACTGATGTCAGCTATGCAGATGAGTTTGCTGAAGCATTGGCTGAAAAAATTGTGGAATTGGTTCGTCTTTAATTGATTGAAAGAACCCGCTTAATGCGGGTTCTTTGTTTAACAATAGTAAGGTAATACTTTCCTTCATTTAAGAAATATATAAAGTAGTATTTAAGATATGGAAATTAAGGTGGGATATGAAAAAAATACTTTATGCAAGTTTAATTATGCCTTTGACGACATTGGCTAATGCTGTACCTAATATATGGGATACTGGGTTTGAAAAAGGGTATGAGATATATCAGATTAATGATGTGAAAGGAAATAAGCTTCACATTGATTGTGCTAGCGGTACGGGTGAAACAGGTGATCATGGTGTCTATATTACTACTGCTAAACGCCTGTCTTATGAAACAGCTTATAAGAATTCTGTATCGAAAAGACCATTAACATTTTTGATAAATCAAGAGACAGTAGCAACTCCTCCAGCTACAACTAAAACATCAAATTCATCTACTGAATGGAATGATTTTACAAAGAAAATTTCTGGTGCTAAACAGATAGAGGCTTATTGGAATGAGACCAAAATTGCTACGTTTAGTCCACGTAACCCAAATGAAAGTGTAATACTAAAAGATTGCATGTCAAAGTTTGAAGAACTGTAGATATTGCTTATTTCAAAACGAATGCAGTGTGATGTACTGCACGTTTAGGTCAAAAACCTGCTGCGGTGACTGTGTCTGAAGCTGCACTTGCAAATGCTCAAGCGATTGAAAACTTGTTGCTTCAACAAGGTATCGTGGCAATTGCGAAAGTAAGTCTTGATGCTACTCAAGTGGCGTTGCTTCGTGAGACAGGTGTTGTTGTGATTACGACTGTTGCTGAAGGGACTGATGTCAGCTATGCAGATGAGTCTGCTGAAGCATTGGCTGAAAAGATTGTGGAATTGGTTCGTCTGTAATAGATTGAATCAATAAAAAAACCCGCTTATCGCGGGTTTTTTTATTGGGTGTGAATGTTCGGATTAAGACGCATCTTTATTCAGTCGTTTTTTAAATTTATTGACATAGCGTTTGAAAGGCCAAGTAAATTGCTTCACAAAACTATTAGGAATTTTATAGCCGACTGTTCCATACACACTGGCTAAATGCTTAGGCATGTATACTGTTTTAAAAATGACATCATACAACGGAATAAATGCCGCATAATTTTTATCAATAGCCGGTTTTTCAGAAGAATGGTGCCAATGATGAAACTCAGGTGTTGCAACCAGCCAACGTAGGTAAGGGAAGCGAAATCTGACATTCGAATGGATAAAAATGGCATGAAAGGAAATAAAGATTAAATAGGCGAAAACAGCAGATGTATGAAAACCGAGTAAGAAAATAGGTAAAGTGGCGATAAAGCGTGTCAGTACCACTTCAACGATATGTAATCGCGAAGATGCTAACCAATCCATATGTTCTGTGGAGTGATGGATGGCATGAAACCGCCATAAAAAATTTACTTCGTGCATGGCACGATGAAGCCAATAAGTTGTGAAGTCTACAACAATAATCAATTCTATAAACTGTAACCAAATCGGTTGAGATTGAACCACAGCGACAATCGGATTATTGGGAATATGTGTAATCCAATATTGGATAGGCATCACGGTTAAAAAAGAAAACAGTTGAATACCGATATGACTGAACATGAAATATTTCATATCAGTCAACCAACCCACACGCAGAATTTTCTGATCTTTATTCTTGGCGAAAAATCCTTCGAGCGGTATAAACACTAAGGCTAGAATAAGCAGTGTCAGTACAAAATAATCAATGCCTGCATAAAAAGGAAGATTCGGCAGTGTAGGCGCTTTAATCAGACCACAGCCTAAGATCGCGGCAATGATGGTAAAACATAAACCATAAAAGCCATATCTATTTTGTTTAATAATGGAGCTATAAGCTCCAAAGCCTGCACTGATTGCAATGGCAATCAATAAACTATAATAAAGTATATCGTGATGCTGATGATAAAATGGACGTAATTCAGGCGTGGTGAAGATGCTAGGAAACAAAAAACAGAGTGCAGCAAAAATTCCAAGTAGTCCTAAGGCGATTGAAATAAAAGCACTGATTTTACCTTGACCCTGATTTAATTCTAGATTTTCAAATTTTTCTCGAAGTTGATCTGTCATTATAATTTTTCTATAAATTTGTCATTGAGAATATTATTACATTTTATTTTATTGTGCGATTTAAATTATTTCAGCCCTTGTTTAAAAACTGACCACTATCTTAGTGATTTTTAAGCAGTCGAGATTGATTGTTATATCCCAAATGCAGTGATTGAAAAGAGTAGAGAATATCATCATCGCAAGATAGGCTGGTAAGCGTACGTATAACTCAAACTTTTTAAATTCGCTTAGACATTGAATCTCAAGATAGATTCGGGTTTACTGCTGAAGAATATAAAAAAGGTACAATAACGATATGGGATATCATTCAATTTTCAACGCTCATGCCTTTCAAAACCAAGTCATCATCATCACTGGAGGTGGTTCAGGTATTGGTCGTTGTACCGCCCATGAATTGGCATCATTAGGCGCACAAGTCATTATCACAGGTCGTACATTAGAAAAACTCGATCAAGTCGTGGTTGAAATCCTTGAGGATGGTGGAAAAGCGCACGGCATCGCTTGCGATAACCGTGATGAAAACCAAGTTAAAGCCATGATCAGCGAAGTCATTGAAAAGTTCGGAAGACTGGATGGTTTAGTGAATAATGCAGGTGGACAGTTCCCATCACACTTAGAAAACATCTCTGCCAATGGCTTCGATGCTGTCATTAAAAACAATCTACACGCCACCTTCTACCTTATGCGTGAAGCCTATAACCAATGGATGGCGAATCATGGTGGAAGCATCGTAAACATGACTGCCGATATGTGGGGCGGTATGCCCAACATGGGACATTCAGGTGCTGCGCGAGCAGGAGTCGACAACCTCACTAAAACTGCAGCCGTGGAATGGGGGAAATCAGGCGTTCGAGTCAATGCGGTTGCACCTGGGTGGATACTTTCCTCAGGGATGGACAGCTATACAGGCGAAATGGCTGAAAAAGTCATTCCCAGCATGGCGCAACACGTGCCACTGCAACGCATGGGCACAGAATCAGAAGTGTCTTCAGCCATCGTATATTTGCTTTCAGAAGCATCGAAATTCATTTCAGGTGTGACCATTCGCATCGATGGTGCTGCTTCATTGGGAACACGCATATTTCCATTATCCACGGCTCAAAACAATGAAGCCTATGACGGATTTCATCGATCATTTTTACCTGATGTGATTAAAAATTTAGACCATAGCAAGAACTAAAGCAGCTATTTTCCAAGCATTGGCTTTGAATAAAAGTTATTTTGAACTTTTGCTGAATGACGTTCAAAATGATGAATATTCACATTGAGACATTTCCAAAAATGATGGGGAACTTCAGACATAAGTCAGACAAGACTTCAAACCTGAGATGAACTATGTTCAAATAAACTCAATACATGAATAGTGAACCAATAAGGAAATCGAATGTCACAGACGATGCAACAGATCATTATTACAGAACCGGGCGGTGTCGATAAACTTGTTTATGAAACAGTGGAGATTCCAAGCCCTGCAAATAATGAAGTCCTTGTAAAAGTTCATGCCTTTGGTTTAAACCGTCCAGATATTTTGCAACGGCAAGGTTTATATCCAATGCCAAAAGGCGTAACGCCAGTGCCGGGCTTGGAAGTTTCAGGTGTAGTTGAAGCTGTAGGTGCAGATGTTAAAGCGTTTAAGGTCGGTGACAAAGTCTGTGGTCTGACCAATGGTGGTGGCTATGCAGAATATTGCGTGGTGCCTGAAAGCCAAACTTTATCCATTCCCGAAGGCGTGAGCTTTGTACAAGCGGCGGCGATTCCTGAAACCTTCTATACCGTTTGGGCGAATGTGTTTCAAATGGGACGAGCACAAGCAGGCGAGACGGTATTGATTCATGGCGGAACCAGTGGCATTGGTACAACAGCACTCATGTTATGTAATGCATTAGGCATGAAAACATTTGCAACTGTGGGTTCAGATGAAAAAGTTCAAGCCATTTCTGATTTGACCACAGCGATTAACTATAAGACTCAAGACTTTGAGCAAGTGATCAATGAGGCAACGGATAATGCGGGTGTCGATATCATTCTAGATATCGTTGGGGCACCCTATTTGGCTCAAAACCTGAATTTATTACGTCGTGATGGACGTTTGGTGTATATCGCATTCTTAGGCGGTGCAAAAGCCAAAGAAGTAAAGCTGGGTCAAATCATGATGAAGCGTTTGACCATTACAGGTTCCACCATGCGTGCGCGTAACACTGCTGAAAAAGCTGAAATTACTAAAGGGTTGCAAGAAGTGGTTGCACCACTTTGGGCGAAAGGTGAATGTTTACCGATGATCTATAAAACCTTTAAATTTGATCAAATCCAAGCAGCACATACGATCATGGATACAGGTGAGCATGTGGGCAAAGTGGTGGTCGAAGTGATCTAACATTATCAAATTAATTTAGATTTAAAAATTATCTAATTGGATGAAATAAAGGTGGGCTAAGGCTTACCTTTTTTTATTGAATTTTAAAGACCTAAAGGCTAAATAAACGCTGAAATTGCTCGGCGTTTAATAGAATACCTAGGATGAATTTTGCAACATGGAGGGGGTCGAGATCACAAAGCGGTCACGACCACTGGACTTCGCTTTGATCAAAGCGGTATTCGCCGCAGCAAAAATTGTTTCCCATTGATTGTTTTTAGCAGGAATACAACAATGCACCCCGATGCTAATGGTGATATTTAAAGTATGTCCATTTTCAAGAATGATATCGTGATGTCTAACCACTTCACATAAACGATTCGCCAAAACTTCTGCACCTTGAATCGTGGTGTTCGTCAAAAGTAAAGCAAAGCCTTTTCCACTATAACGTGCCGCGATATCAGTGACCCGACATTGTAGCTGTAAGGTTTGAGCGACCATTTGAATCACTTGATCACCGACTAAATGTCCATGCTCATTGTTAATTTTTTGAAAATAATCAATATCGATTAACATAATGGTCAAGGGTGCAGTAGTATCACTATCTTGATGGATCAATTGCTTTAAACCATTCAGTAGCGCAGCACGATTAGGTAATTGAGTTAGATAATCGAGTTTTTCTTTGCCTTGCTCAAGCGCATATTGACGGTCTCGTGCCATCATGAAGAAACCAAAACCACTTAAAAAGATTTTCATAAATAGCAATACACACAGTGACCACATCGTGACCATTGTTTTCGCAGTTAAGCGAATGTTCAGATCAGGCATTGAAAAGGTTTGGGTGGCAATCAATAACAGTAAAATAGCAAATTGGATGCAAACTGAAGTAAGTACCAAGATCCAACCTGAACCCGGGGTGCGTGAACGCATTTGAATCAAGACACGTAAACAGTAAATGATTTGTATGGCACAAACGATGGTATGAAATTCATTGAACTGGGCAATGCTATTGGGAATAAAAAGAAAAGCTAAACCAGTCGTTACTAAAATCGGAAGAGAAACCGTAACAAGGTCACGTATTGCTCGATGACTTTGACGAAAGCGCTGAATGGATAAAATAGAGACGGATATCGCTAAACAAATCAGTAGTTTTGAAACCACCAAAAAAACCAGATGTTGAGCAATACTTTGCAGTAAAAATGTAGCATAAGCACAGCCATATAAGGCAGTACTGAGCACAGCAAAGGACAATCCCTGTTGCCAATACTGTCGCCCCATGAGCCATAAAATCCAACATACCAAGAAGGAAGATAGGCTGATCATACTAAAGACTGTTGAAAAGTCTGGGCTGAACATCGGCATTCGTGCACCCTTTCGTAGTTTGTTTTCAGATAGCAGTGCTCTGAATGAAACAAAATATTGATATTTTTCTACTACGTTTATTTGTGAATACTTGGATCGAATATGCAATAGCTGTGATATGTATCACCAAAATGAAAGACTATGCGTTATTATAAGTGTATCTAAGTATCTGTATTTTATACTTTACTATGAGATTAAACTTTCTGAAAGAGAAATATTAAGCTTCGTTCTTTGTGTGATATTTAGCCACAATCACTGAAAGTGTATGCGCGTCCAATTCAGTATTCTAATTGCGTATTTGAAATGAAGCGTTTCAAACTTAAGTCACTCAAATAGGAGCTATCAAGTTTAGTATTGCCAATCAAGTTATACGTTTGCAATTGATGGCTTCAGTCCATTCAGTGCATTGGCAACGCTCACATTCGGTTTTGATCGAATCGAGCTGAGTCACATAGCCACAATAAACACAGGCATAGTACTTATGATTATCAACTTGCTTAGCCAGTTCACAGGCTTTGGGGAATAGGGGGAGGCCGTATTTCACCTGATCATCTGCATAGTACAAAATACTGAATTTACCATCCGACTCTAATAGCCCGACACGGACTTGTCCCAAATGTTCAACCGACTGCTGACGCATTTCCGCAAAGAATTCATCATGTGACATTTTGCCTTTTTGAATTTCCTCAATGACCAATTGACCATTTTCCACAATATAGGCAGATTTCCCTTCGAGTAGATCTTCGAAAGGTTGGTACTTCATCATTAACCATGTGGTGACTCGATATAAAATCACGATGGTCGACATAACCACCAGTGCTTGGATTAAAGGCAGATCATCTGTAAACATCGGATCGCCTGCAATCGATCCCAAACACAAAATAATTGCCACTTCAAAGATCGAAAGCTGACGAACGCCACGTTTACCCGTTAGTCTGAGCACCACAATGATCATGATGTACATTAAAAAACAGCGAATCAGCAATTCGCCGACAAAGCCCCATGTTGTATCGAGTATGAGAATGTCTTGAAGATCCATATCTGACACCTTTTTTATTAGAATGAGATTTAGTTTATCGGGATCTTGACGCTGAAGTATTGCGAGAAATGTATGTTTTTGTTGGCTTATTTTTTTTTGATAGCTTATGCGCTATAGAACAATCTGCTTAAAAAAGGCGAAATTTAAAGCTAAAAGTGAGAATAGGTTGAAATGTTGTTGAATCACTTCAATCTCCAATTGAATAAGCTCACTCAATAGAGAGGCAACCCATTGGCTTCGTATTAATCACTCACCATGCTCTTAAAAGTGTTCTGCGATGTGAGGGAATACGAAGTCCGCTATAATGTATTTCTGCCTTTGTTCTGATTGTATTAATGATGACTTTTGATCTAAAAACCACGGTTCAACCCAATGTTGAAGTGTCTCCGCAGCACAAAAAGTTAAATCGTTTAATTGAAAGCATAGAACAGCAAAAACTATTGTTGGCCACATGGCAAAATGCCAAATCTGAGATTCAACAGTATGCAGGGCAGAAGTTAATGCCTGCGTATCATCAGTTGAATCAAGTACTCTATCAACAATTAGAGCAGTTATGGAATAGCCTAAGCAAATATAATTTCTCTCCAGCAGATCTGGCACAGTTGGATCAGAACATACAAGACTTGGCTTTATCCCTACAATCGAATCAGACCCTGTCAGAACATCAATCCGATCTGATTGAGCAGATTATTCAGTTTTATAAGCAAACAGCTGAACATGCAGACTTAAAACGATCAAAACAGACTAAACAGAATCAGCATATTAATAAGACAAGAGTTTCTGATGATGATCAAGTGCAAAGGGCTGAAAATATGGAGATGACTGATTCAGAGCAGGCAATCGATCAAAGTGAATCATGGGACTGGGAATATGATTTTGATCAGCAACGTGATCAGTATAGCCAAGCCCGTGAACAAGCGAAGCTTAAACGAAAACAAGATAAACAGGCTCAAGCTGAGAAAATGTCTGAGCAATCGTTGAAATCCGTGTATTTAAAAATAGCCTCGATTATTCACCCGGATCGTGAACAGGATGAAACGAAGAAAGTAGAAAAGACAAAGCTATTACAGCGTGCCAATGAAGCCTATGAACAGCAGGATTTATTTTATCTATTGAAATTACAGTTAGAGGTTGAGCAACAGCGACTGAATAAAAAAGCCTTGAGTGATGAGCAGTTAAAGTTTTATCAAATGGCTTTAACGTTGCAAAGTTCTGAGCTTCAAACTCAAATCAATGCCTTGATTGATGATTTAGTATGGTCACCCAAGGCGAAAATTGCAGTGCAAAAGTCGAAAGGGCAACTGAATATTGCAGATTTGTATAAGCAGATTGATGCGGATGTGTCCGCCATTAAACAGCAGCTCAAAGTGGAAAAACAAAGACTGATGTATATGGGCAAAGAGAGTGGGTTGGAGATGTTATTGGAGCATGGGGCTTTGTGAGCTACAAAATGGTTGTACTTTTTAAGCCAATAGTTCATATGCATTCATCATGTTAAAATATTGGATGAAATCATATCGGTATTGAAGTAGGCTCATGAGTACTTTAGATTTAAGCGTGTACCAAGAAAAAGAAAATTTATCTCCACAACAGAAGAAGTTTAATCGCTTGATTCAAAAAATTGAGAAATTACAAACAGTGTTGATAGAGTGGCAACAAGCACAACAAAAAGTACAGCAGGATGCAAATGCGGAACTCTTGCCCTTATATGGTAAATGGCATCAAGTTTTGTTTAGTCAATTAGAGATCCTTTGGCAATATAAAAATGCCCATAAATTTGCTAAAACCCATTTACAGCGTTTGGATGAAAAAATTTCAATTTTAGCGAGTCTGCTCCTCAATACTCCCAATCTATCTGAACAACAACATGATTTAACGGTCATTGTTGCTCAACATTATAAGCTTATAGAAGACGGCTCTCCTTTTGAGACAGTTACATCTAATGTAAATGATGATTCGAATCAAGCGCATGATACTGATGAGATGATGCAGACACAAGTCATGAAGGAAATTCTAGCAGATCAATTAGGGGTGACGGTCGATTGGCTTGACTTTGATTTAGATCTCGACAATCTTGAAGAGTTTATGCAAAAAGTGAAACAAAAACTTGATCGAGAAGAAGGGGATTTTATTCAAAATCAACTCAATGAAGATGAGCGTGAAGAGTATCAAAAGTTTGCTGAAAAAGAAAAAAAGAAAGCCTTAAAGAAGCAAGTACAGCTTGAAGAAGCAAAAAAAATGGCAGGGCAGTCATTAAAAACCATCTATTTAAAAATTGCCTCAGTGATTCATCCTGATCGTGAGCAAGATGAGCAAAAGCGGATTGAAAAAACAGAATTATTACAACAAGCCAATAGAGCGTTAGAGGAAAAAGATCTACTTCGTTTATTAAAGCTACGTGCTTATACAGAGCAAGACGATCAAAAACAGGCAGTTAAAGTTGCAAATGAGCATTTAAAATCTTATAACTTATTGCTAGAAGAGCAAATTGAACAATTGCAATTTGAGATAGATGATATTGTTTATTCATTTGATTGGGAAAGTTCTGGTTTTTATAAGCAAACCTTTAAACCGATTGATTTGACTAAAAAATATCAACGTGATCTGGCTGATATTCAGAATAAATTAGAAATTGATGAAAGGCTTTTAACTCAGTACCAAGATATTACGCTGTTAAAAATGCTCTTAAAAAGTAGAATGTTTAGTTGGTCAATTGTTTAATTTTAAAGTTTAATTTTTAGTATGAGCATCATAGATTTTATGGTGCTTTTTTAAAATCACAATAAAAATAAAGTCATCATGATTAGAATTCGCAAATCCATGCGCCACACCGCCACCGATGTTGAAAGTCTCATGTGGCAAATTCTTCGTGCCAAGCGATTTATGGATTTAAAATTTAGACGTCAGCATCTGATTGCACCTTACATTATAGATTTTTATTGTCATGAAATTGGTTTGGTGATTGAGTTAGATGGCAGTCAGCATGGAACGGATGGTGGAAAAAGAGATCATGCTGAACGGACTAAGTTTTTAGAGGCGTTGGGTTTAACGGTTGTGCGATATTGGAATCATGATGTACTGAGTCGAACGGATGTGGTGTTGGAAGATTTGTGGAATATGTGTTTTGAATTGAAGAATAACATTCCCTTGCGTACTCAGAATATATTCTGAGGATGCTCATCTGCTAAAAGGAGAGGGAATTTGCATTGAGTATCAAGTTATAGTGGAATTCATAAAGGTTGCTCCCTCTCTTATAGGATGAGAAACATTGCTTCGCACTTGTGAGGGTTTTAAATAGTAAAAGTTAAAAGCAAAGGTTAATCTATACGGGGGAAGAGAGTGGACTTGATATGTTTCTGTTTAATAAGTGTATAAAAAATAATAGATAAATTTTAAAACTGAGTATAAAATAAACGACTATTTTTTGAGTTTTTATTTTTATAGGGGGGGCAATGTCTGAGCCAAATAGACAGGCGATAGATACAATTAGAGGGTATTTATATCAATTTGATAATACAATTCTTCAGCTTCTAAGTCATAAAGATGGCAATTGTAGTTTTACTGTGGAAGGTATTGAGGATATTGATATACGCAATGAAAATGATGAGATTACAGCAATTCAATGCAAATATTATCAAGAGAGTGAATTTCAACCTTCAATTATTAAAGATGCAATTGCTTGGATGGCTAAAGACTTTTATAAAAGGTTAAAAGAGAAAAATAATTTTATTAAATATAAGCTATATGGACATTATAAAAGCGGTCAACAGAGATTACCTGCTTCTATTGATGTTAATTATCTTAAAAGCAATTTTTTAACTACAGTGACAAGAGCTACCAAAGAAAAACCTAGTGAGAGAATTGAAGTACATACAAATTTGGGACTATCAGATAAAAATTTAGAAGATTTTGTATCACTTCTAGACATTAATATTAATGCTCCAAATCTTGATGACCAATACCAAGAGATTCTTAGCGCAATAGTAAATTTAGGATTGTGCTCTTCTAGTGATGTCGAGTTTTTTTATAGTAAAAGCTTATATATTGTTCGAAATTTAGCAAAATCAAAAATAGAGTCTGAACGAATAATTACAAAAGCAGATTTTATATCGAGGTTAAAGGATTCAAAAGAAGTACTTTTTGATTATTGGTTTGCATATCAGAAAGACATGAAACAATATTGTAAGATGGTTAAAAACAAATATTTCTCTGATTCAATTTCACCTAAGAATAGATTTTTTTTAATCGACAAAGCTAATTTAGATGACTCAGAACTACTTGATTTAATTAAATCTCTAAGTTGTAAGTGGTCAAGTGGTGAGCGAACTACTAGAGAACCTGAAAAATTTTGTCCATTTATTTATATACATAATATTGATGAGTCATCTCTGATTGGAATTAAAGGGCAGCTAATCAGTGATGGATATCTATTCGAAGATGGATATTATTATCAAGGAGCTACATTTGAAATTGATTTATTTTTGAGAAATATTTTAGAAAGACAAAATCAATATAGAACGAGATTAAAAATAATCAGTCATTTTAGTGAATTGAAACGGCTTTGTTGCACAAAGGTTTGAAAGGCAGAGCTACCCTAATTGAGTTAAATTTAAGAGACAACTTGGGTATGAGGGCGACCTAATTCTGTGAATTTATTCAAGACCGCTATGCGTGCATGAATCTCATTCACCTGACTAGGGAAACTTCTTGATGTTAATTTATCGCCTAATAATTTGATGCAATGCATCTTGGTTTCCACCAAACTTCGACAATGATAACCAGACCACTTTTTCCAAAGCGATCTTCCTAGCCGTTTGACTGTTTTCAATAACTCATTGCGTTCTATAGACCTCGCTTGTTGATCTTTCCAAGGTTTTGCATTCTTTCTCGGTGGAATGACCGCATATGCATCTCGATCTAAAATGAGTTGTCGGCAGTGCTTTGTGTCATAAGCACCATCTGTATAAACAGAATCAATTTGTTCATCCAAGGGAATTTGAGCAAGTAAATCTTCAAATACTTGAGAATCACTGACATCATTTGTGGTGAGTTGTACTGCACGTATTTGCAGGGTTTTAGCATCTATAGCAATGTGAAGCTTACGCCATTGGCGACGATATTCAGACCCATGTTTCTTGCATTTCCATTCACCTTCACCAAGAAACTTCAAGCCAGTAGAATCTACAAGTAGATGCAGCCCATTACTACTTTTTTGATAGCTAATCGCAATATCAATATGCTTCTGTCTACGACAAAGGGTGGAATAATCCGGAGCTGTCCAATCTAATCCACAAAGCTTAATCAGGCTTTGAACAAAACCTGTAACCATGCGTAAAGAGAGTCGAAATAGAGATTTGATCATTAAGCAGCATTGAATCGCTGTATCGGAATAGGTTTGATTTCGACCTTGCTTGCCTTGTGATTGTGCATACCACTGAGTCTTTGGATCAAACCAAATGGAAATATTGCCTCGATTAATTAAGGCTCGATTATAGGATGACCAATTGGTTGTATGGTAGATTTTAGCTGCAGGTTTATTCATTTTGAAATTATATTGCTGAATAAGCCTT
>NZ_JCAKMY010000022.1:0-62439 GCF_059515845.1 Acinetobacter sp. CY79 | reverse complement strand
ATCAGACACAAAAAATTCAGACACAAACAATATAGATTTTATTTATTTATTTTTTTAATACACACAACAGATAATTATAATAAATATAACTTTTAAATAAAATTCAACAAATTACAATTAAAAAATAATTTATGAAAGCAAATACCACAAGCTTATTAAAACAACCCAAGCTTAAAAACAACCAATAAAATACAATTCCAATAATAGAGATATTTAATAGGCACAATAGCTCATCACAATTAAATAAAACCATTAAAAAAAGTAGGTTGTTAAGATAATTTTGAAATCATATATATTTAGTTTTCCAACCATAACAACCCACAAGACTCAGGCTTATATTAAACCAAACCTTCAGCTTTTAGTGCCTCTTTGACCGCAACACGCGACGCAACACGACCCATATAATCCTGTAGGTTTTTAAACTCGCTTAAATCAAGGCCTACATGTCCAGCCCAATTAGTGACTGTAAATAAATAGGAATCAGCAATCGTAAAATCCTGCCCAGTCAGATAGCTTGATTGTTGTAACTTTGAATCAAGCCATTCATATTTTTTCTTCAGAATATCTGCATGTAGGTCTTTGCTTTTTTTGTCAAAGTTTGCATTGAATAATGGAGTGAATGATTTATGTAATTCTGATGTGACATAGTTCTGCCACTCATGTACTCTGTAACGGTCTATGGTCAATGGTGATGGATAAGCTGAGCTAGGACCAACAGATTCTGCAATGTATTGTGTGATGATTGGACCTTCGGTCAAAATTTCTCCATTTTTAAGTTCAAGTACAGGAACTTGTCCTCTTGGATTGATACTAAAAAAATTAACACCTGAATCAGTGGTATGGTTGGACAAATCCACTTTCTCCAACTGTACATTGGCATTCAATTCACGAATAATAATGTGTGGAGATAGGGAGCAAGCTCCTGGAGCATAGTACAGTTTCATAATGTGTGTCCTTATAGGTTCAATAAAGTACTTTTGTTATGTACTGAACTTAGTCTATTAGGTGTTTTAAATACTATAAATATCGTTATATTTAATTGAGTAGTTACATAAGGTAAATAATGTCACGGCATTTCGATAAATTACGATTAAGCAGTATTGAGCTTTTTTGTTTGGCTGTTGAACAGGAGAGCTTTACTGTCGCAGCCAATGTGGCAGGTTTAACGCCTGCTGCCGTGAGTAGATCAATTGCCCGGCTTGAAGCCCGTTTGGGCGTTCAGCTATTTGTTCGCACAACCAGAAAAATCAGCCTAACCGAAAGCGGACAAACGTACTATGATACCTGTCGTCAGGCGATTGAAGAAATTGTACAAACAGAATATCAAATTACAGCACAGCAACAACGTCCCTCTGGTACATTGAGAATTAGCCTACCTACATCATATGCACATTTTAGAGTTCTACCCTTACTGGCAGAATTCAACATGCTGTATCCAGATATAAAAATTGAGGTTCATGTCAGTAATCAGAATGTGGATTTTATTAGTGAAAATTATGATCTCGTGATTAGGGCACGAGTCCAAAAAGATTCATCATTTATTGCAAGAGTATTAGAAGATGCAACAATGGTCGTGGTTGCTTCTCCGCCTTATCTGGCGAAATATGGTACTCCACTGACTCTTGCCAATTTATCTAGTCATGAATGTATTCAATTTATTTTGCCAAGTAATGGGCAATGCGTTCCTTGGACTTTCAATGTCGATGAACAATCCGTAATAATGATGACGCAAGGACGAATCCATACTTCTGGGGATATTCTCGCCTCTATCACATTAGCCAAGCATGATGCAGGCTTGCTACAGACCTATCGTTTTTTAGTTGAAAACGACATTAAAGCAGGCACACTCGTTGAGGTTTTACAACCCTTTGCGGGGACATCCAGACCTTTTTCTATTATTTTCCCTTCAAATCAGCATATGCCGCATCGCACACGCGTATTGATTGATTTTCTCATTAAAAGAATCAGAGATAAGCACTTAGCATAACAAGTGCTATCTCCCCCCTTAAAGAGATATTACTTGTCTTGAATCATATGAAGTAATGTCAAAAGACATGATTGGTAATTTTTTACCTAATAAGGAAAAAACGATACTTTCTGTAGTCGCCTCAGCAATATTGGTCCACACCACTCTTGAACCATCCATATCCTGAGTGCTATTCAAATCATGATAATTTAGTTGTCGGATTAACTGGGCAGTAACTGCAACAGAAGGATCGATAATGGTCACACCTGCACCCATAATGTCCTGAATAGTATGTTGCACGAATGGGTAGTGCGTGCAGCCCAAAACAATGGTGTCGACCTGTACTGCCATTAATGGCTCTAAAAGTGCTGTCAGGTACAACCGCATTTCATGACTGTTCACCTGCCCGCTCTCAACACGGTCAGCCAGCCCGATACAAGGGATCAATAAAATTTCAATCCCTTGTCCGTATTCAGCAACCAGCCGACTTACATTACCCCCCTTTAGAGTCAATGCTGTTGCAAGCACTGCTATCTTTTTGCTGGTGGTCAAATTGACGGCAGGCTTGATTGCGGGTTCAATGGCAATAATTGGAATGCCAAACGAAGACCGAAGCTGATCAATTGCTACAGCTGTGATCGTATTACAGGCGATCACCACCACTTTACACCCAGCCTGGTAGATCAGCGTTTTAATCAAATCTTTTGATCTAGACAATACCCATGAACTGGTTTTGTCACCATACGGTACATTTGCTGAGTCAGCTAAATAAACAATATTCTCGTAAGGTAATTGATCACAAATATACCTAAATAGGGAAAGTCCTCCCAAACCTGAATCAATGACTCCGATGGAATTGTTTTTCTGGAGCACATCTACCTCTATCTAGATTCATTTTAATTTTGAGTAAAATATAAAGTATGTGAAGTGGCGCGTCAAATAAGTATTAGATAATGAGCAGTGCAGAGACGTAATGATCCGATATGGGTAATATTCTGTCGAGGACAAAAGCAAAGAATATTATTGGCAAGAGCATTGTATAGAAAACCTAAAATTCTATTTCTGGGATGAGGTAACTAGCCATTTAGACATCATTAAGGAGAAAGAAATTAACCAGATGATTAAGTCACTCAACATCACTAGAATCATTATCGCTCACCGTCCAGAGTCGATTTCTTCTCTAGATCGTATCACTGCTTTAAATAATGGACGTATTGTGAGTGATCAAATGTTCCAGTGTTTATAATTGCTATCAAATTTAATCTAGAAAATATTTAATAGTAAATATTAGTGTTTAGCTTTAAACAAGTTCGATTCTATCCATTTAAGCAAAGCGATATAGCACGAACAGGAGTAACTGGTATGGTAGGAATAGGAATAGGTGGTATATTTATGCAGGAATATGCAATAGCTTCCTTAAATATTTTAAAGCTTGAATATACGCTTATAATTATATACATAAAAAAGGCCCCAAAGGGCTTTTTTATGTATTCGCTAGTGTCTTCCTATACCAGTTTAAAATTTCTTGTGTATCATAATAAACTCCTGCTTGGCGAGCACTACCACTCTTAATTGGTTTCGGAAAATCATCATCAGCAATAGAAATTTTTCTCAATTGGTTAAGCGAAATACTCAACAATTTGCAAACATCTTTTTTAGTCACTCGCAGTGGTACAAATCCTACATTCATATTTTGATTAAGATTTTGATATATTTCGAAGGGAGGCATTAACCCGTCCTTAATTGTTAACTCAAATGCAAACTTAACACCACTCTCAAAAAATCTCTGTGTGTGGTTAAAAAAATGCGAGAAGAAACAAATAAGTTCATATTTCAACCCAAAATACTGTTTTAAAATTTCCGCTTCCCACAAGTTTGATCAAGATAATCAGACCAATACTGCATAATTCCATACCTTTCTCGTAAGTGAGCTCCTTTATCGTACGCCCCTTTAACTCCTGATTTAAGATGGGCTAGAGCTGCCTCGATCACTTGTTCACGATCACTGTAATGATCATTTAAATGTGTAGAAGCAATATGTCGAAAACCATGTGGATTTTGCTTACCAAAGTACCCCATCCTATTTAATGCAGCATTAAATGTGAGGTGGAAATCGATTTATTTACACTATCACGCGAAGTAAATAGAAATTCGCTTTCACGTTTAGAAGTTGCTTGTAAAGTCTTTAATAATTTTATCGATTGAGTTGAAAGTGGAATTCCATGCTCAATCCCTCTTTTCATTATTGAACCGGGTCTAATCCAAACTCAATCCTCAAAATCAAATTGTTCCCATTTTGCTTGTCGCAGCTCACCTGGTCTTGGAAACATATGAATCAATAACTCTAAACCAATGCTAATTTCTTCCGAACGGTATCCCCTTATTTTTTCAACCATTTCAGGAAGATCTTTTAAATGGATATGTTTCATACATCCTGGATTTGATTTGTCTAAAAACTTCTGAATACCAAGTAGAGGGTTATACTTAATTTCATCTTTAAAAACAGCTAGATCATAAGCATTACGACAATATGAAATTAATTTTTCGATTCGATTAAAAATCTTTAATTTACGTTGTTTGGTTTGAAAAAATTCAAGCCATTCTTTAGAAGTTATATTCTTGTATCTACGTTGACCAAAAATAGGAAGTAAGTGTTTCTCAATAGATTGAACCTCCTTCTTGAATGTTAGGGGATCCCATGTACTTTTCTTAATATCAATCCAATCACGCATTAAATGCTCGAATAACTCATTTTCTTCTCGTATAGATCATTTTAACCGTTCTGTACGAGTAACAATTTGAAGTTCACCCGACTGATATTTTAATGCTTGTGAACGAGCAACTTTAACTGGGACCTCTGGATAAGAACCTAAACCTACCCATGTCCATTTACCTTCACTATTCTTCAGACGAAGTTGCCATGACTTTTTACCTGAAATTTGAACTTTCATATAAAGTCCAGAAATATCTGCAATTCGACACTCTCTACCTTTTGCTTTAAAAGCAACATATGCAACATCTGTTAAAGGTTTATTTATAGTCATAACTATTTGTTTACCTAGCATTTATATTAAATCTGTATCCTGAGTTATAGTTTTATTTCAGGATACATGCAAGGATACAAATGAGCGGTTTCTATATGTGTGTATATGAGTTTATTTTATACATTAAAAAACCCTTAACTCTATTAGAATTAAGGGTTTAGATATCATATGAGTGCATATGATTATAAAATTTGGTGGGCCCACACAGACTTGAACTGTGGACCAACGGATTATGAGTCCGCTGCTCTAACCAACTGAGCTATAGGCCCTATAAATACTGATATATCAGGTATTTCGTCCGAGAATACTATCGAAAAAAAAAATGAAACACAAGGGATTTTACGATTGAGAAATTGAGACGTATAAATAATGGTCAGTTTTGATTTTCCATGATTGAAAACTATGTAAATACTTATTCAACGTGGTATCAAGCGATGCACCTAAAGCTTAAGTGATATGTTTAATTATTTCTTTTAACGCTTTATATATTGTCTTTTTTGCAACTTCATTTCAGAATTACACAACATAAATGCCTTAACGAATAAGACCTTGGTTATGAAAAAACAAATTGCTGAACTTGCGTTTAAACTTGCTGGCGTTAAATACCATGTTGAACCTGGGGTGTTAGAGGACAAACAAGTGATTATTGGATTTGAGCATACCACCATGATGGATGCTGTGCTTTCGATTGCCCTATTTCAAATTCATGATATTAAAATTCACACGCTAATCAAAAAAGAACTCTTTAAAGGCCCATTTAAACCGCTACTCGAGGGTGTCGGCGGGATTCCTGTTGACCGCAAATCTAATCTCGATATTGTTTCTCAAATGGTTCAACAATTTGAAAAAAATGAGCAATTCAATTTAGTGATTGCTCCTGAAGCGACTCGTGCAAAAAATGGGGAATCACGTAAACCGATCCGTACAGGTTTTTGGCATATCGCAAAAGCTGCAAATGTCCCTATCGTATTTTTATTCGTAAATCAAAAAACCAAACAAGGTGGAATTTTCGGTAAAATTTATCCAACGGATTTAGATCAAGATCTTTTGAAAATTAAAGCCATGTATAAAGAGCATACTGGCTTGGATATTGTCATTCCTGAAGCTAAAAATTAACTGATAATAATTTAAAAAACCTATTTTCAAAGGCTTTATTCGAAAAAAGGCCTTATGGTAGAATTCTTTCCAATTCGATTCGGCATAAGGCCAATCTACAAGGAGCATATTTCGCATGGCGGGTCATTCCAAGTGGGCTAACACAAAGCATCGCAAAGCAAAACAAGATGCGAGTCGCGCTAAAGTATTCACAAAATTTATCCGTGAAATCGTAACTGCTGCTCGTTTAGGTGGTGGTGATGTTGCATCTAATCCCCGTTTACGTGCTGTTGTTGAAAAAGCACTCGTTGCAAATATGACACGTGACACCATTAACCGCGCAATTCAACGTGGTGTTGGTGGTGAAGATAATGCTGATTTAAAAGAAGTCACATACGAAGGTTATGGCGTGGGTGGTGTTGCCGTTATTGTTGAAACAATGACAGACAACTTAAACCGTACTGTGCCTGATGTGCGTCATTGTTTCTCTAAAACAGATGGGAACTTAGGTACAGCAGGTTCTGTTGCCTACATGTTTACCAAACGTGGTGAGATTACTTTTGAAGATGTGTCTTTAGAAGATCAAATCATGGATGTTGCTTTAGAAGCAGGTGCGGAAGATATCGAAGTTTCTGAAGATGAGATTCTCGTCATTACAACACCTGAGTCTTTTGGTGATGTTCAAGATGCACTTACAGCAGCAGGTTTAAAATCTGATAATGCTGAAGTTGTAATGAATCCATCAACAAAAGCATTAATTTCAGACATCGAACAAGCAAAGAAAATCATTAAAATGATTGATATGTTTGAAGACCTTGATGATGTTCAGAACGTTTATACAAACGTAGAATTCACTGATGAAGTTTTAGCCGAACTTGATGCTTAATTGTATCGATATCCAAAACGCACTTTAGGGTGCGTTTTTTTATAAACTTAGAACATAACGGATAAATTTTGATTTCTTCTCACGATATTGATTCATCGATAGAAAAACGGAGTTTAACTTCAATCGGTTATATTGCTCGACCAAATCAACTGAAGCCCTAAGTCGATCTCTAAATAGGATAAAAGATTCAAACTCACTTCCTGCGACAACCAATTGAATAGCAACATCATCATTATTTTGTGATTCAAGCATACATAAATGTGGTGTTCTTAAAGTATTCTGTTTCTCTTGAAATCTTAAACGTTTAATTTGCGTGATACAGTGTTCAAACTCGTTCTGTGATACCGCTACGTAAATATCTAAATCACCTTTAGATAATGACTTTGGAATCGCAGATGAGCCGATATGCTCAATCTGGGCATGAGGAACCAAATGAAATAACTGTCTATAGTAGGTTTCATATAGTGCATTACATTTGGGCTGATATTCTGTCGGCTCGTAAAAATGAAGCATTTTATTCTCGCTTAGCCAATTACACTCTGCTTAAAAGTCCGCTACAGTTAAATACTTTGTATTCTTTGATTACGAAACTCGAATGTAAAGCGACAACAAATTCAATTTTACCAATACGTTTTAGCAAGATTTCACTATAGTTTTCCATATCTCGCGCAACCACTTCTACAATAAAATCAGCCGACTGCCCTGTCACTAAAAATGCATTAATCACTTCTGGAATGCTTTCTAGTTCCTCCAGAAACTTTGCAAAAGTATCCGTATCATGTTTACTCAGTGACACTTGTAAAAGTACATGCAAACTAAATCCAAGTTTTTGGTAATTGATGTCACGCTTTAAATTGGTCATGATCTTATTTTCAATCAAGTTCTTAATACGTCTATGTACTGAACTGACTGATAAACTGATCCGCTCTGACAGCTCATTAAGATTCAGATCTTCATGGGTGAGTATTTCTAAAATTTGCTTATCATAGCGATCTAATTCCACCACGAATCCCCCTTTTATTATTTAAAAACAGCTTCTATTGAATTTAAGCTTATTTATGGGAAATTAATAGCAAATATCTTAACTTATTTAAAATTAAAGATAGTATTTAGTCTTATATTAAAAAAAATTCCCACTTCAGGCTCACTTTAGCGTATGGCAGGAATAATTTCGTTTAGAACTTCTCGAAGTTTAAAAATTTAAGATTCATAGCATGAGCTAATATTACATCCCGCGCCAATCTACCCGTGCACAGCGTTCATTTTCATAAATTCTTTTTACATACTGACCAATCGGTTGGTCTAAAAGATAGAGTTTAAAATTATGATAATCCTCAGAAATATTAGAACTCAATTCTTTTTCCCACGGCGTTCCTTCAATTTCAAGCAAAGGGGCTAACATCGAACACACAGCAATATCTGCTAAACCCAGTCGATCTCCCACGAGGTAGCGCCCATGATTTGCATTTAATCTGGCGTTTAAATCAATAATAATCTCATCCATATTTGATTTGGCATGGATGACTTTTTCAGAATCAATCTGATAGCCTTTGGTGACTAAACTTTTAATGATGGGTTTTGAAAATTTCTCAAACTTTCTTAAGTAACCTTTTTCACCAATCATAATTTCAAGGGGTTCATCACTTTCAGATAATGCATGCGCTAAACCCCAACGGCGAACATACATCCCTAAATCATTGGAGATTTGATTAATCTCTAATGCTTGTGCTCTGAGTTTCGGATCAGAACGTAACAGCGCATGCTCGGGATAATGATCATCTAAGTAGAGTGCAATTTCAGTCGAACCCGCGATCCACGTTTCACTATCTTTTAAAACGGGTAACTTATTCTGACCTGTTTTAAGCTGAGTAAAAGCGCGATGAACGCCTGGAATCAAATTATGCGCCACAAAGTCGAGTTCTTTATGATCAAGTAACCAGCGGGCTTTCTCACAGAAATGAGACAGTGGAAACTGGTAAAGTGTGCGCATAGCTACTCCAAAAAAATCAGCAAAATTGATAAAAATGAAATCAATCATTCAGAATGTAACATATTTTTTCGATATATTTATGTCATGTACTCTAGTCACCCAATCCCCAAATTTCAAGTTTCAATCTGTGACCAATTCTATTTCTGATAAATCTAAATTAAATTTTAGGTATTTAAATTTTATCCTGAGTGATAAAAAAACAATAAATTTCCAATAAAAGCACTCTCTAAATTTATAACGAATACGTAGTTACTTATCTTATATCTCAATATAAGCAAAAAATAATTAAAAATAAAAAACCAGTTTTAATCAACTTTATTTATACATATCAAATATTTAAATTCTATTAAAAATAGCTATTTTTAGCATTTTTTCTATTTAAGATTAATCTTCACAACCTTATCAAAATTCAACATTTACCAATTTAAAATCAGAAGCGTAGCGTTAAGACAGTTATTTAGGATCTCATCATGTCACGCTTAATTAATCGAACAATTCATATTCTTGAAAATGACCAAGATGCTATCAATGCTGCTTATCAAGTTGCAGATTTTGCACTTGAAGGTCGTAATATTCGAGATCAAAAAAGACGATTGCCATTTGAAGAAGTCAATTTATTGAGTCAAAAGGGTTTGGGAGGCTTACGTATTCCCAAAAAATATGGTGGTGCTGAAGTCTCGAATAGAACATTGGCTCAAGTCTTTAGAATTATCAATAAAGCCGACTCAAGCCTAGGACAAATTCCACAAAACCAAATTGCACTGCTCAATATGATTAACTTGATGGGAACTGAGCATCAAAAACGCTTTATTTTCACTGAAATCTTAAAGGGTAAACGTTTAGCCAATGGGGGGCCTGAACGAAACACCAAAGACTCTAAGACCTTAAATACCAAGCTTGTATTTGAAAATGGTAAATATTTGATTAGCGGACAAAAGTTCTACTCAACAGGAAGTAGCTTTGCCGATTGGCTGGCGATTAAAGCCGTTCATCCTGAAGGTCATGTGATTTTGACGATTATTGATCGTCATAGTCAAGGTATCGAAGTGATGAATGATTGGAATGGCTTTGGACAACGTACCACTTCAAGCGGTACGGTGATTTTAGATCAAGTTGAAGTCGATCCTTTTTTAATTTTTGATGAACGAATTTTAGCGCAAGCGACCAACTATCGGGGTGCTTTTTCTCAATTACTACAAGTTGCAATTGATGTGGGCATTGCAGAAGCCGCCTTCGAAGATACGCTCTCTGCTGTCGTTAAAGCGCGACCAATCGCCGATGCAAATGTAGATAAAGCAAGCTTTGAACAGTACACCCTACAAGAAGTGGGTCGCAGTCAAATTTTACTAGATGCAGCCATTTTACTGCTCGATGAAGCCGCCAGCTATTTGGATGAGCTGGATGCATTAGATGAAGTTTCTCCTGAACAAGCAGGTCTCGCATCCATCAAAGTTGCTGAAGCAAAGATCTATGCCAATGACGCAGCCCTACTCATTTCAGAGAAACTTTTGGAATTAGGAGGTAGTCGTTCCAGCCTGAGTGAGCATAATTTAGATCAACATTGGCGTAATGCACGTGTTCATACCTTGCATGACCCTGTCCGCTGGAAGTTTCATGCGTTGGGCGACTATTACTTAAATAACACCTTACCTGCTCGTCATGCTTGGATTTAAGGAGAAACTTATGACCTCATATCAATCGATTATTCCTTTAACGGCGCAGCCAATTTCTCATGCGCATATTATCAAATCTGATCAAGAAGCTTTAGAGATCGCACAGCGACTCGCTGAAAAATTTAAAGAAAATGCAATTCAGCGTGATGTTGAAAGACAATTGCCATTTGATGAAATTGAAGCCTATAGCCAATCAGGCTTATGGGCGATTACAGTACCCAAGGAATACGGTGGCGCAGAGGTTTCAAGCTATACCGTCGCTCAAATCATTGCCCTCATCAGTGGTGCCGATGGTTCTATCGGTCAAATTCCACAAAATCATTTTTATGCCTTAGAAGTTTTGAGAAATACTGGGACTGAACAACAAAGACAAAAACTCTATGCAGAAGTACTCCAAGGTGCGCGTTTTGGAAATGCTTTAGCAGAATTCAAAACTAAAAATGCAACACAAAAACATACCACCATTCGCCAAACTACAGATGGCTTTGAGGTCAATGGTGAAAAATTCTATTGCACTGGAAGTTTATTCTCGCACCGTATTCCCACTTTGGTGAAAGATGAAAATAACAATGAATATTTAGCGTTTATTCCACGTCAAAGCGAAGGCTTAAGCTTAGTCGATGACTGGTCTGGATTTGGTCAGCGTACTACAGGCAGTGGTACAGTGAAATTCAATCATGTCAAAGTTCTCGCTGAAGACATCATTCCTTTTGATCAAGCATTTCAGCAACCAACGCTGGTGGGTCCTTTCGCACAGCTTATGCATGCAGCCATAGAAGTTGGTATTGCTCGGGCAGCATTTGAAGAAACTTTAATTCGTGTTCGCCAAGCACGTCCTTGGATTGATTCAGGTGTGGATTTTGCTACCCAAGATCCGCTGACTTTATCAGAGCTTGGACGTGTCAGCGTTGATGTCAAAGCGAGTGAACTCTTACTCAAACAGGCAGCTCATTCTATCGATAATGCTAAGCCTAATCCTCATGAAAAAAATATTGCTCAAGCATCTATCGATGTCGCTAAAGTTCGTGCACACAGTACTGAGACAGCGTTAAAAGCATCTTCTAAATTAGTAGAGTTAGCAGGAAGCCGTGGTAGTCAAAGTCAAGAGGCTTTGGATCTCTATTGGAGAAATGCCCGCGTTCATACACTACATGATGCTTCAAGATGGAAATATTACTTCATCGGCAATTATGTGCTCAATCATATCCTTCCACCACGTCGAGGGACACTCTAATGAGCCAAATCAAATTACAAAACCGTTCACAAAACCGTTCACAAAACAAGCCTACAAACACTTTACACAGCGGTCAGAAAAAAATTCTACTGAATGCTTTTGACATGAATTGTGTTGGACACATTAATCATGGGCTTTGGACTCATCCTAGAGACGAATCTTATCGCTTTAATGAACTGAGTTATTGGACGGACTTAGCACAGACTTTAGAAGAAGGCTTATTCGACGGGCTATTCATTGCAGACATTACGGGCGTATATGACGTTTATCAAAACAATATTGATCTGACCCTCAAAGAGTCGATTCAACTCCCGAGTCATGATCCAAGCACCTTAGTCTCCGCGATGGCTGCTGTCACGCAGCATTTAGGTTTTGGAATTACCGTGAATTTGAGTTATGAATCGCCCTACCAGTTTGCCCGTCGCTTTGCCAGTTTAGATCACCTGACTCAAGGACGCATCGGCTGGAACATTGTCACAGGCTATTTAGATAGTGCTGAACGTTTAATTGGTCAAAAAGGTTTAAAAGATCATGATCAGCGGTACGAACAAGCGGAAGAGTTTTTAACCCTTTGCTATAAATTTTGGGAAGGTTCTTGGGAAAATGATGCGGTCATCATCGACAAACAACAGCGCATCTTTACGCAACCCCATAAAGTTCATGCTATTCATCACAAGGGTCAATTTTATCAAAGTGAAGGTGTGTTCCAAGTCTCTCCTTCTATCCAGCGGACACCTGTGCTCTTTCAAGCTGGCGCCTCTCCTCGCGGTTTAAAATTCGCAACTCAGCATGCTGAAGCGATGTTTATTGGTGGTGACAGTGCAGACAAACTCAAAAAACAAGTGGATAGCATTCGTGAATTGGCACGATTAGATGGTCGTAATGAGCAAGCGCTTAAGCTTTTTGCAGGTATTACAGTCGTTACTGCTGAAACGGATGAGTTAGCGCAAGAAAAACTAGAAGAATATGTGCAATATGCAAGTTCAGAGGCTGGACTTGCTCATCTTTCCAGTTCAGTTGGTATTGATTTTTCTCAATATTCAGATGATGACATTATTCCTTACCAACCAACCAACCGTATTGTTTCAGTCAATGATCGCTTTAAAGCACAACAAGTCACTTTAGGTGATTTAAAAGCACAACATCTATTAGGTGGTCGTTATCCACTCTTTGTGGGTTCAGGACGTACAGTTGCCGAACAACTCATCGAACTTATTGATGCTTCAGGCCTTGATGGTTTCAATCTTACCCGCACCGTTGCACCAGAATCACATCAAGATTTTATTCGTTTAGTGATTCCTGAATTACAACAACGTGGGCGTTATAAAACTGAATATGAATCAGGCAGTTTAAGACATAAAATTTTTCAAAAAGGTCCCCATTTACCGACAAGTCACCCTGCCGAACAGTTTCGATGTCAAAACTCTCACATTGAACCTGAAAAACGAACTCAGCAAACAGCTTAAAACATTAAAATTAAGGGTGCACTATGTCACAAACAACAAATCAATCCGCAAAGAAGAAGCTCACCATTCTTGCAGTCGTTATCGCTGCTATTATTATTGGACTCGTGATTTGGTCACAAAAAGGTAAACAAGATCAACAGGAAATCGTGATTGGAATTAGTCCACCTTTTGCTAAACCTTTACAAGTCGCAGTCGATGAAGCGAAGAAGCAAGGCATTAACGTAAAATTGGTTGAATTTTCAGATTGGAACACACCGAATATCACGCTTAACCATGGCGATATTGATGCCAACTATTTTCAACATCAGCCCTTCTTGGACAATGCCTTAAAAGAAACTGATTTTAAACTCAAAGCTTTAGGCATTGGATCGGGTACACATGTTGGACTCTATTCAAAAAAATATAAATCAATCAATGACGTTGCAGATGGCGCTCGCGTTGTGATCCCCAATGATCCAGTGAACCAAGGTCGAGCACTGTTACTTTTACAACAATCAAAACTGATCACCTTGAAAGATGGAGACAATCATTTATCAAACTTACAAGATATTGCCAGCAATCCTAAAAATCTAAAATTTATTGAAGTAGAAGGCCCACAAACTGCACGTGCTGTAGATGAAGCTGATCTAGTCTTTAGTTACCCGATGTATCTTCGTTTGGCAAAAACTATAGACCCTAATGCTGCTTTAGTTCTCGATCAAATCAATAACAATCGCTATGCCATTTTGTTTGTGGTACGTGATGATTATGAACAAACCCATCCTGAACAAGCTGAAAACTTGAAGAAATTTATTCAAATTTATCAAAATTCTGAAAAAGTAAAACAAGAGCTGAATGCAGATATCGGTGAAAAACTATGGTTTAAAGGCTGGAAATAAGGAGAAAATCTCATGGTTAGTTTCGGCTCAACAGTTCAATTTGCAATACCACACATTACCATTCGAAATTTGAATAAATATTATGATGTACAAGGCAAACAAGTACATGCCCTAAAGAATATTAACTTAGATATTCCAGAGGGAAAAATTTTCGGCATTATTGGTAAGAGTGGCGCAGGAAAATCTTCATTGATTCGCACGTTGAATGGCTTGGAAAAAGCCTCAAATGGCAACATCCAAATCCACAAACAAGAATTGTCAAAGTTAGGTCATCGTGAATTCATTTCATTGCGTCAGCGCATTGGCATGATTTTTCAACATTTCAATCTAATGTCAGCAAAAACTGTATTTGAAAATGTCGCACTTCCCTTAAAAGTTGCACAGTATAAAAAGTCAGATATCGAAAATCGTGTGAAAGACGTTTTGGCATTGGTTGGTCTTGAAGATAAAGCCGAATATTATCCATCGCAACTTTCAGGTGGGCAAAAACAGCGTGTAGGGATTGCACGCGCATTGGTTCATCATCCTCAAATATTACTCTGTGACGAAGCGACGTCTGCTTTAGATCCTGAAAGTACATCTGTTGTGCTTTCTCTATTGAAAGAAATTAATCAAAAATTAGGTATTACCATTGTTCTGATTACACATGAAATGCAAGTCATCCGTGAAATTTGTGATCAAGTGGTTGTGATTGATCAAGGGAAAATCGTCGAATCAGGTCAAGTCTGGTCAGTATTTTCAAATCCTCAGCAAAAAATTACGCAGGAACTACTTAATTTAGAACAACTGGAACTCCCTTTTCCTTTGAGTGATCAGCCTCTACATGAAAATGATCAGACCATTCTCAAATTAGGTTATGAATCCACGGTTGATCATTTGCCTAACTTAAAAGAAATCTTTGATACTTTTGATGATCCAATTCATCTATGCCAAAGCCATGTCGATACCATTCAAGAGCATTTAATTGGCTCAATTATTATTACTGTTCAAAATAATCAGCTTGATCTAGAACAACTTCATCAAAAATTGAAAAATAAAATTGCGAATATAGAGGTACTCGGTTATGCACGATCAACTCATTGATTTATTAATTAGTGGCACGATTGACACCTTAATCATGGTGGGTGTATCCGCATTGGTAGCATTCTTGATTGGGTTACCCTTGGGAGTCGTTCTTGTGAGCACTTCGGAGCACGGTATTTATCCTTCAAAATCCATTAATCATTCGATTGGATGGGTGGTGAATATTACCCGATCTATTCCTTTTCTAATTTTAATGGTTGCTTTAATACCGATTACACGCTTTCTAGTGGGCACCAGTTATGGCGTTTGGGCTGCCGTCGTACCACTCACTTTGGCCGCAACACCCTTCTTTGCTCGAATTGCAGAAGTCAGTTTACGTGAAGTTGATCATGGACTTATAGAAGCCGCACAAGCCATTGGGTGCAATCGCAAACAGATCATTTGGCATGTCTTATTACCAGAAGCACTACCGGGTATCGTGGCTGGATTTACCGTCACCATTGTCACCATGATTAATTCATCTGCTATTGCAGGTGCAATTGGGGCTGGAGGATTAGGTGATATTGCCTATCGCTATGGATATCAACGATTTGATATGCAAATTATGCTGGCGGTTATTTTGGTTTTGGTTGTATTGGTGATGTTGATTCAAGCCACTGGTGATACTTTATCTGCACAACTCGATAAACGGAAAATTTAAAGATGATGAGATCATAAATAAAAGAGTGCCTCCGTGCATTCTTTGTTTTTCATAGCCATCCTAAAAACCCAAAAGGTCATTGCAGCAATCTTTTTGATTATTCCAAATCTGCTCGAAAAATGAATTGTTGTTCAGACATCCTGACTTTATGTTGGCTTTCATGTAAAATCAGCAACAATTTTTAGAAAACACTTTGTGAGTCATTTTCATGGGTTTTAATTGCGGTATTGTCGGCTTGCCGAACGTTGGTAAATCTACACTTTTCAATGCATTGACAAAAGCTGCTATTGCTGCAGAAAATTTCCCATTTTGTACAATTGAACCAAATACAGGCATCGTTCCTGTTCCAGATCCACGTTTAGACAAATTAACTGCAATTGTTAAACCACAACGTGTAATTCCGACTTCTATGGAATTTGTTGACATCGCAGGTTTAGTTGCGGGTGCATCTAAAGGTGAAGGTTTGGGCAACCAATTCTTAGCAAACATTCGTGAAACCGATGCAATTGCACACGTTGTTCGTTGTTTTGAAGATGAAAACGTGATTCACGTGAATGGTAAAATTGATCCGCTCGATGATATTGCAACCATCAATACTGAACTTGCGCTTGCTGACCTTGAAGCTGTTGCTAAAGCAATCACGCGTTTAAGCAAGTCTGCAAAAAGCGGTGACAAAGAAGCGATTGCAATAAAAGCCATTTTAGAAAAAATTCAGCCATTATTGGATGAAGGTAAACCTGCTCGTGCTGCCGATCTAGATGATGACGAACGTCGTTTGATCCGTGGTTTTGGTTTAATGACTTTAAAACCAACCATGTATATCGCAAACGTTGCTGAAGATGGTTTTGAAAACAATCCACATTTAGACGCTGTTAAGAAATTAGCTGCTGAAGAAAATGCCATCGTTGTACCACTATGCAACCAAATTGAAGCTGAAATTTCTCTTCTTGAAGATGAAGATCGCGCTGAATTCCTTGAAGCAATGGGCATGGAAGAACCTGGATTAAACGTGGTAATTCGTGCAGGTTACTCTCTTCTTGGCTTACAAACTTATTTCACTGCTGGCGTGCAAGAAGTTCGTGCTTGGACAGTTAAAGTCGGTGCGACTGCCCCTCAAGCAGCTGGTGTGATTCACACTGACTTTGAGAAAGGCTTTATCCGTGCTGAATGTGTTGCTTATGATGATTTCATTCAATACAACGGTGAAGCGGGCGCGAAAGAAGCGGGTAAATGGCGCTTAGAAGGTAAAACGTATATCGTTCAAGACGGCGATGTTTTACACTTCCGCTTCAATGTGTAATTTACATTAAAAAAAGCCCCGAATCATCGGGGCTTTTTTTATTCAACTTAAACCTTAGAATAAATTCTTATATTCTTTGGTATTGCCAAGCTCTGGGTGATCTATGGCCGTTTTACACTGGGCTTTGTCACGCTCATAGTTGGCTTGACGCTGTGCCAACTGCCCTTCATTTTCAACCATTGCTCGTGCCCAAGAATCTATACTGGTCAATGCTTTACGACATAAAGCATATTTTCCTTCAGTCACCGAGTCAGTCATTTTGACGTTAATACGCCAGTCTAAAATAAGCTTGCGCACAGGTTCGCGTACTTGCGCTGTAAGCTGATCAGTTTTTGCCTTATACAGCACAGGATCGACCTGATTGATCAGCACCCAAGCTTGCTGCGCATAGACCGTCGCATCATTGGTGATCTTAGGTGCAACTTTAATTTCAACTTTCTCGTCATTTCCGTTTGATGAATTTCCACAACCTTGTAGCCCCACTGTCATCAGCATCATACACATGCACAGTCGAGGATAATCTTTCAAAGCAAACATAGGGTCGCCCAAACAAACTATTCGGTACTATGCTATTAAATTCAGCTACAATACTCAATCTTGTTTTTACCTTTTGTTCTAATCTAAATAGGGTGTGTCGTGTCAGAGCACAAGCTAAGTATTATAAGGCCTGCTGGTTTTTGGCAAGGCGCTAAAGACAGTCAAGCAATCATATTTACCTACCTCCCTGTTTCTTTTGCCTTTGGTGTGTCGGCAACTCAGTTCGGTTTTAGCGCTTGGGAAGCTTTATTTCTGTCTTGTTCGATGTATGCAGGCGCAAGTCAATTCCTCGTTGTTGCATTACTAGGCAGTGGTACTTCGATTTGGATGACAGCACTTACCGTCATTGCACTCGATATCCGTCATCTGCTTTATGGCCCAGCACTACAAAACTTAATTCAAGACAAACTTAATTTAAAGAAAACCGCGATCTGGTCGTGGGGTTTAACTGACGAAGTGTTTGCCTCAGGGATGATTAAATTGACGCAGCGCCGTCAAGAATGGTCTGAATCTTGGATGTTAGGACTGAGCCTGTTTAGCTGGATGTCTTGGGCTTTAGGTTCTTTCCTTGGGGGAATGTTTGCAGACCAAGTCAGTAATATGCCGCAGTTTCTACAAGCGGCTTTAGACTTTTTACTCCCTGCACTATTCTTGAGCTTCCTATTGGCTGCCTTTGAAAAGAAACATACGTTTGTCGTTGCTGTTACCACGGTTGTCTCTGCTGTGGCGTGCTATTTTATTGACATTTCTGCTGCGATTTTTATTGGGATTACGTCAGGTATTCTTGCCGGTTTATTTAAGCATTATGTTTTAAAGCACCATGATGATGCTTTGGTTGGAGAACAACATGAATCTTGAGATTATTTTAGTCGGGATTGTGGTGGGGATTGCGAACTTTGCATCACGCTTTGGTCCTTTTTTTGTGATCCAAAAGTTTCAACAAGGTGCTCAAAAGCGCGGTGCGCTATGGATTAAAATTGCTTTAGGTTCTATTGGGATTGCTGCAATTAGCTCAATGCTGGTCGTTGCAACACTCCCCCCACTTCTTGAAACACCCAATAAAAGCTTTGCAATGCTAGTCGGGTTTGCTGTGCTAAGTGGACTTTATTTTAAGTTTAAACAAATAGTGCCTGCGACGTTAACCGCAGCTTTAACTTATGGCTTGGTTTATACCTATTTCCCTATTTAAAAATTAAAATGTTTCATAATCACTAAAAATTAATTATAAATAACCCGAATCCTGCTTAAGGAAATGAGATCATTCATCTTGAGACTTATCCATCATTTTGAGCATGAAAAAGTCTATGCTTTGGTCTGATAACACTAAAAACTAATCATAAAATTAAATTTAGCTTATGATTTTAAAGAAAAATCCTTATCCGCGATTCGGGTTATAAATAAATAGCTGAGATTTTTAATGGAATCGTTCATGCATGTTTTGGAAGGTAAAATTTTTGTTCACCACCGTCGCAATGAGATACTTAAAATTATTCGCGGTGGGTATGAATATGGCTGTTATTTTGAATGTTTTATAGGTGCTAAAAACTTTATAGGACACTTTTACGAGCTTGATTGTCAACTAGGCGATCAAGTCAGAATCGTATATGAAGCTGATAACAATAAAAATAAGATTATTGCTCTATACAACTTATCCAACAATGATGTTCACTTAAATTACAAGGCTATAATTTTTTCTAAATGGTCAATTATTCACCGGTACATTCCTATGCTGTTGATTGGTTTTAGTACCTTAGTTTTCATCTTTAGTGCTTTATTCTACGTTGTTACATGGAATTATTACCAAGCATTTATAGACTCAATGCACTTCAGTTTATTTGGTTTAGTTCTGGTTATAACGTTTATTGGTTTGCCTTTCACTTTATTCAAACTTTATCAAAACTCCAAAACAATAAATATTCTTAGAAAATTAAATGTATCAGAACAATATTGGTTAGACATGGAAAAAGCGAACCCCTTAAATCGGGTTTTCCACCTTAATATTATTTCTGATCAAAAAAAAGTGAAATCTTATATTAAAACTTATGAATAAAAGTGTTGCTAAATATCATTATTTTATGTGAATCACCCCTTAACAGGGATCGAAGTTCTGATATGCTAAAAGCCCATAATATCAAGCATGGATGAAAGCATGAATATAATGATCGGCACTCCTCTTCAATCAACTGCATTTAAAGTACTCCTTTTAGGTTCAGGCGAGCTAGGTAAAGAAGTGGTGATTTCTTTGCAAAGACTGGGTGTAGAAGTTCATGCTGCAGATCGTTATAACCATGCTCCTGCCATGCAAGTTGCACATTTTTCTTATACCTTAAATATGGCAGATTCAGCCGCATTAAAATCCTTAATTGAACAAATCAAACCTCATCTGATTGTTCCAGAGATTGAAGCTATCGCAACTGAAGTCTTAGTTGAAATTGAAGAAGAAAATATTGCAACAGTCATCCCTTCTGCAAAAGCCGTTAATTTAACGATGAACCGCGAAGGCATTCGTCGTTTAGCTGCTGAAGAACTCGGCTTACCAACTTCAGCCTATCGATTTGCCAACACTTTAGAATCATTCCGTTCTGCATGTGATGACATTGGTTATCCTAACTTTGTTAAACCGGTGATGTCATCGTCAGGTAAAGGTCAGTCACGCGTTAAAGAATTTGCGGAAGTGGATGCTGCTTGGGAATATGCACAAACTGGTGGTCGAGTAAATCAAGGCACTGTCATTGTTGAATCTCAGATTGATTTTGATTTTGAAATTACATTGCTTACCGTACGTGCAAAAAATGCTAAAACGGGTGAAATCGAAACTCATTTCTGTGATGCTATTGGTCATCGTCAAGATTCAGGCGATTACGTTGAAAGTTGGCAACCTCAAGCGATGTCGCCAGCAGCCCTTGAAGAATCGCAACGTATCGCTCATAAAGTGACCGTTGCATTAGGTGGTTGCGGTATTTTTGGTGTTGAACTGTTTATTAAAGGTGATAAAGTCTGGTTTAGTGAAGTTTCACCTCGCCCACATGATACAGGCTTAGTCACTTTGGCTTCACAATTCCAATGTGAGTTTGAATTGCATGCCCGTGCCATTTTAGGACTTCCAGTCAATACGAAACGCCACAGTGTTGCTGCCAGTGCGGTGATCTATGCAGGTGTAGATGATCAAAATCTTTCATTCTCTGGCTTAAATCTTGCTTTAGAAAATCCGAATACTGATTTACGACTCTTTGGTAAGCCAGAAGGTTTTAAACGTCGTCGTATGGGCGTAGCCACGGCTCGTGCAGAAACAACAGATCAAGCACGTGAACTGGCAACCGAAGTAGCTTCGAAAATTTCTGTAAATCAAAATTAGTAATGTGAACACATTTGGGCGGACAATTATTTCATGATCAATACTTCTCCTTTAGATCAATATGTTTCTAATATTCATGACATCAAAGCGATTAATGCGTGGCGTGCAGATGTTGAAAATCAATTACAAACAGAATTTGAACAAGGTAAGCCCATTCGTGAAATTATTTTGGCCCGCTCGAATTTAATTGATGAAGCTTTAATATTCCTTTGGAAGCACGTTGAGCTTGATCAAACACCACTGGGTTTATTTGCAGTCGGTGGATATGGGCGCCGAGAAATGATGCCCTACTCAGATGTAGATATCATGATTCTGTCTGAGGAGGACCTAAGTCCAGAGCAAGAAGTTGCTATTTCAGCCTTCATTTCATCACTTTGGGATGTCGGTAACTTTAAACCCGGCGTGAGTGTTCGTACCATTCAACAATGCTTTGAACAAGCCATGAGTGATTTAACTGTTGCAACAACACTGATTGAAGCACGTTTAATTGTGGGTAATCCTCAGCTGACAAAATGGCCGAGACGTGTCGTGTCTCAGACTTGGACAGACAAGACATTCTTTGATGCGAAAATGGTTGAACAAGCCAAACGCTACGCACAACACAATAATACTGAAAGCAATTTAGAACCTGACATTAAAAATGCACCCGGTGGCATCCGTGACATCAATCAAATTGGCTGGATTGCGAAACGTCATTTCAGAGTCAATCGCATTTACGATTTAGTGCATTTAGGTTTTATTTCTGAATTTGAACTTTCAGTTTTAGAAGAAGCTGAAAATTTCCTGTGGGAAATTCGCCACCATTTACATCGTTTGACCAAACGTGATGAAAATCGACTCTTGTTCGATTATCAACGTGATATCGCTGCAAAATTTGGCTATGAAAAAGTTGAAGGTCAACATATCAATTATCCGATTGAACAGTTCATGAAGCGTTATTATCGTGCTGCTCAACAAGTATCGACTTTGAATGAAATGTTACTGGCTTACTTTGATGAGTCTGTGATTACACCTCGACTGCCTAACTATGAGCGTAAGATTGAAGAGATCAATGAAAATTTCAAATTGGTTGATGGCAAACTTGCCGTACAGCATCACAAGATTTTTGCAGAAAAACCAAGTGCGATTTTAGAAATATTCTTTATTTTGGCCAATCGCCCTGAGATCGAAGGCATTCGTGCACGTACACTGAGATTATTGACCTTAGCGGCAAAACGTATTGATCGCGATTATCGAAATCATCTTGCTCATCAAGCACTGTTCATGGCCATCATTCGTTCACCTTACCGCTTATATGAAACGCTTTTGGCTATGAAGCGTTATGGTGTACTTGGTAATTATATTCCTGCATTTGGACAGATCATGGGATTGATGCAATACGATCTATTCCATATTTATACGGTTGATGCGCACACCCTATTGTTATTACGTAATTTAAATCGTTTTAAAGAACCTGAATTTGCCAAAGATTACCCTGTGGTTAGCTCAGTCTTCCAACGCCTCGTTCGTCGCGATATCGTTTTCTTGGCGGCACTTTTTCATGACATTGCCAAAGGTCGTGGCGGTGATCATAGTGAGCTTGGAGCAATTGACGCCATCGAGTTTTGTCGTGCACATGGATTTACCGAACGTGAATGTAATTTAGTTGCATGGTTGATTCAAAATCATCTGTTGATGTCCATAACGGCACAGAAAAAAGATATTTCTGATCCTGATATTGTCAAAGAATTTGCCGAAAAACTGGGTGATATGGAACATTTGGATTATTTATATACGTTGACTGTTGCAGATATCAATGCAACCAATCCCAAATTATGGAATACATGGCGCGCTTCTCTGATGCGTCAATTGTATACACATGCACGCGATGTGATTCGTACAGGCTTAGGTCGCCCTGTGGAATATCAAATGCTCATCGAAGACACCAAATTCGCTGCCAGTGAACTCTTAGTCAATGATTATCCTTTAGAAGCCGTCGAAAAAGTCTGGCAAGAACTCGGTGATGAGTATTTCCTTAAAGAAACAGCCGATGAGGTTGCTTGGCATACACGCGCTATTTTAGATCACGGTGAAAATCCTGCACCACTAGTACTCATGCGCGCGCACCGCAAAGCAGCACAAGATGCCGTACAAATCTTTATTTATACTCAAGATCAACCCAACCTATTTGCAACAACAGTGGCAGTACTCGATCGAATGAACTTAGATGTTCAAGATGCACGTATTATCACAGCAACAAAAGCATTTAGTTTAGACACCTACGTTGTATTAGATCGTTTTGGTACATTGGTTACAGATCCTGAACGTGAAGCAACCGTCAAAGAAGCGCTGGTTAAAGCACTTACTCATTCAGATAAATACCCAGGGCTGATGCAACGTCGCATCCCTCGTCAATTACGTCATTTTGACATTGAGAATACCGTGGATATTACCTTGAATGAAGCTTTACAACAGAATATGGTTGAGATTGCTACGCTGGATCAGCCAGGATTGCTCGCCAAAATTGGGGGCTTATTCATGATGCAAGGACTCGATATACATTCTGCTAAAATTGCTACACTGGGCGAACGTGCAGAAGATATTTTCTTTGTGGCAAAAAAAGATGGCAAACCGATGAATCAAGATGAAGCAAAAGCATTTTCTGGACTGTTATTAGCCGCTTTAAATGAAGCCTCAAACCAAGTTTCAAATCACGCTTAAATTGAGTTTTATTGATCTTACTCTCTGACTTTAAGCATCGTTTCATATTTTTAATTACGTGGTCATTGTTTCATGAACTCTAGTTTGTCTTTATTACATCCATATCCTTTTGAAAAATTAAATAAACTTTTTCAGGATGTAAAATCTGCTGATCTTGCATTGATCCCACTCTCCATTGGTGAGCCAAAGCATCCAGCGCCAGAGTTCGTTAAACAAGCAATTATTGACAATTTTAATCATCTGTCGACATACCCAAACAGTAAAGGTCTGCCTGAGCTTCGAGAAAGTATCGCCAAATGGTTAACACGTCGTTTTAAGCTGAATAGTATTAGTGATGAAAATGAAATTTTACCTGTAACAGGAACACGTGAAGGTATTTTCTCGTTTGTCCAAGCTTTGATTAATCGAGATGAAGCCCCCTATGTCGTGATGCCTAATCCTTTTTATCAAATCTATGAAGGTGCAACTTTACTTGCAGGTGCAAGACCCTACTTCATCAATTGCACAGAAGAAAACGGCTACTTAGGTGATTTCGATGCTGTACCTGCTGAAGTTTGGGAAAAAACAGCCTTACTCTTTGTCTGTACACCAGGCAACCCAACGGGTGCTGTACTCTCTAAAGAGCAATTTAAAAAACTGATTACGCTATCTGATCAATATAATTTCGTGATTGCTTCTGATGAGTGCTACTCAGAACTTTGGTTTGATGAAGCCCCGATCGGCTTACTTGAGGTTTGTGCTGAATTGGGAAGAGATGATTACAAGAACTGTATCGTCTTCCACTCACTATCGAAACGCTCTAATTTACCGGGTATGCGTTCAGGTTTTGTTGCTGGTGATGCAAAACTATTAAAACCTTATTTAAAATTCCGTACTTATCATGGTGCAGCAATGCCTGTTCAACATCAACTCGCTTCCATTGAGGCGTGGAATGATGAAGAACATGTTGAAGAGAACCGTAAGCAATATCGTACTAAGTTTGAATTATTTCAAAAAGAATTGGGTCATTTATTGCCTCTCAAAAAACCAGATGCCGGTTTCTATTATTGGTTAAAAGTCGATAATGATGAGACATTTGCAAAAATGCTGATGGAAAAAGCACACATCAAAGTCTTACCGGGTAGATATTTATCTCGTGATACAGAATCAGGTAATCCTGGTGAAAATCATGTGCGTTTAGCTTTAGTTGCAGATTTAGCACAGTGTGAAGAAGCCATAAGACGATTAAAGGCTGTACTAGAATAATGAATACTGAAATTTAAAATAGAATTAAAAAATCCACTCAATTGAGTGGATTTTTTGCCAAAATTCGACGCTATAAAGATGATAAAATATCTTTCAATGTTTGATTCATATTGCTAGATTGAGTAATTGGACGACCTATGACCAAATGTGTAGAACCGTCTATCATCGCTTGTTTTGGTGTCACAATACGTTTTTGATCATCCGCATTTGAACCCAATGGACGAATGCCAGGAGTAACCAAAGCAAAATCCTGACCTAAAGTGTTACGCAGCATTTTTGCTTCTTGTGCTGAACACACTACCCCATCTAAACCACTGTCTTTAGTCAAGGTGGCAAGGCGCTTTACGTGTTCAAATGGCTCAACATCCAAGCCCAAATCTTTCAAGTCTTCACGCCCCATAGAAGTTAAAACAGTCACAGCAATAAGTTGTGTTCTGTAATTACCTGCCTTAAGTCGCTCTACACAAGTTTCCATCATCTTTCGACCGCCAGAAGCATGGACATTGACCATCCACACGCCCATATCTGCTGCAGCACATACGGCTTGTGCAGTTGTATTTGGAATATCATGGAATTTTAAGTCTAAAAAAACTTCAAATCCGCGATCATGCAATGCTTTAACGACAGATGGACCTTCATGGGTAAAAATTTCCTTCCCAACTTTTACTCTGCATAGCGAAGGGTCTAATTGATCAGCAATTGATAATGCTTCTTTTTGGCTTTTTGCATCTAAAGCAACAATGATACTCAAGAGTCTATCTTCCTTCCTACACAAGTTGCGCCATTATAATGATGTTTATAAAGCCCTGCAAAACTTAGTTTTAAAAAATCATGCAAGATTAAGTTGATAATTTTAGAGCTGTTTTTGCATACAAAAAAAAAGCACTATATTGAAAACAATATAGTGCTTTAACAATCTTTATTCTCACAGTGGACGAGTGTGGGTCTCATCTGTTTGAACGTCTAAGACAGTTTTTTCATGTCTAACACTCGCGGCTGCTTCAGCTGCAGCAAGCTGTGCTGATTGAATCTGTTCTTTACGAAGATGTTCAATATCCTTACGTAAACGCTTGATTTCCCAACTTGTTTGGAATACTCGGAATATTTGAACTCCCAGTAATAGCCCTAACACTAATCCTAGTACCAATGTCAGTAGCAATAATAATCCTAAACGCATTGCGGGTACTTGTGTAAATAAAAGATCTACAGAAAGCTCAGTACCATTTTGCAAAACAAGTGCTAGGGAATAGCCAAAAAGTACAATTAATATAGCAACGAGAACGTAACGCATAAACACCCCATATTTTTATTATTTAGCTGTTTCGTTCACTGCATCACGTAATGCTTTACCAGGTTTAAAATGCGGTACAGCTTTCGCTGCAACTTCTACAGATTTACCTGTTTTAGGATTACGACCAACACGCGGTTCACGATGATGTAGTGCAAAACTGCCAAATCCACGAATTTCAATACGATCATCAGAAGATAATGCAGCAATCATCTGATCAATCATAATTTTAACAGCTTCTTCGACTAATGGTTCAGCCAAATGTGGATTTTTAATAGAAATTCGCTCTATTAAGTCAGACTTATTAAGTGCTTCAGTAGTCATCTACGACCTCTTTAATTATCAAGCTACTTTAGTAGATAGCAAGATAATAACCTGTTTAAATACAAAACGGTAGCGTAATAAGTTAATACTACGCTACCGTTTACAGTATTTGTGTAAAAAGTATTAGTTAAATTACATTAACAATACATTCACACAGAGATCTTAGCTACCCATTTGAGCTTTGATCAAATCACCAATAGTTTTTGGACCATTGTCTTGACCAGGAGTTGCAGTTTTATTCAAAGTAGCAACAGCTTCTTTCTCTTCAGCCTCGTCTTTCGCTTTGATAGACAAGTTGATTGCGCGTGATTTACGATCAACGTTGATGATCTTCGCTTCAACTTCTTGACCAACTTCTAAGAATTTAGTTGCATCTTCAACGCGATCGCGGTTGATTTCTGAAGCTTTCAAAGAAGCTTCAACTTCGTCAGCTAACTTAACAGTTGCGCCACGAGCATCAACAGCAGTTACAGTACCTTTAACCAAAGCACCACGTTCGTTCGCAGCTAAGAAATCATTGAACGGATCGTTGTTCATTTGTTTGATACCAAGGCTGATACGGTTGCCTTCAGCGTCAACAGAAAGGATAACAGCTTCTACAGTGTCGCCTTTCTTATAACGACGAATCGCTTCTTCGCCTTGTTCGTTCCAAGAAATATCAGACAAGTGAACTAAACCGTCGATACCACCTGGTAAACCGATGAAGATACCGAAGTCAGTGATAGATTTGATCGTACCAGAAACTTTTTCACCTTTGTCGTGATCCTTAGCAAACTCTTCCCATGGATTAGCACGAGTTTGTTTGATACCCAAAGAAATACGACGACGCTCTTCATCAACTTCAAGAACCATAACATCAACTTCGTCACCAATCTGAACTACTTTAGATGGGTGGATGTTTTTGTTCGTGTGGTCCATTTCTGATACGTGTACTAAACCTTCAACGCCTTCAGCGATTTCTGCGAAACAGCCGTAGTCAGTTAAGTTAGTTACGCGAGCTTTAACGATAGAACCTTTAGGGTAACGGTTCATAATCGCTAACCATGGATCTTCGCCTAATTGCTTAAGACCTAAAGATACGCGGTTACGTTCTTTGTCAAATTTAAGTACTTTAACAGTAACTTCTTGACCAACTTCAACCACTTCTGATGGGTGCTTGATGCGTTTCCAAGCCATGTCAGTAATGTGAAGAAGACCATCAATACCACCAAGGTCAACGAATGCGCCGTAGTCAGTAAGATTCTTGATCGTACCAGTAACTGTTTGACCTTCTTCCAATTGAGAAAGAAGAGCTTCACGGTCAGCTGAAGATTCAGCTTCCATAACAGCACGACGAGATACAACAACGTTATTACGTTTAGCATCAAGTTTGATAACTTTGAATTCTAACTCTTTACCTTCAAGGTGAGTTGTATCACGGATAGGACGAGTGTCTACCAATGAACCTGGAAGGAACGCACGTACTGGACCGATGTCAACAGTGAAACCGCCTTTAACCTTACCAGAGATAACACCAGTAACGATTTCGCCGTCTTCAAAGATTTTTTCAAGTTTAGTCCAAGTTTCAGCACGTTTCGCTTTTTCACGAGAAAGAACTGTTTGGCCCATACCGTTGTCAAGCGCTTCAACAACAACGTCAACTGTATCGCCAACGTTTACTTCAAGCTCGCGTTGTTCGTTTAAAAATTCAGAACGAGATACAACACCTTCAGATTTAAGGCCAGTATCTACAGTTACCCAATCAGAATCGATGCTAACAACGATACCTTGGATGACTGCACCCTTCTCAACGTTTAAGTTTAATTCGCTTGCTTCAAAGAGGGCTGCAAAAGATTCGGTCATGATATACCTAGAAAAGTCAGCGGTCTTGGATCAGACAAGGCCGGTTTAATTAAGTTTCCGCATAGTCCATATAAACTGATCAGGCTATGCTTCCACTGATATAAGGTTATTTAGTCAATTGTGCATCAATGTAGTCAGTCATCAACTTGAATACGTTTTCGATGTTCAAATCTGAACTATCAATTACATAAGCATCTTCCGCTGGCTTCAACGGCGCGACAGTTCTCTCCATATCACGCTTATCACGTGCTTGGATATTGGCTAAAATGTCGTTTATTTTAGCATCTAGCCCCATACCCTGCAACTGCTTTACTCGTCGTTCAGCGCGAGATTCAGCAGATGCCGTCAAATATATCTTCGCCTGAGCCTCTGGAAACACCGTCGTTGCCATATCTCGCCCATCGGCAACGAGACCTGGCAATTGAGCAAAATCACGTTGCCTTTGAAAAAGTGCTGTTCTAAGTACAGGAATTGCAGCGACTTTTGATGCATATTCACCGACCTGCTCGGTACGAATGATCTCTGATACATCTTCGTTATCCAGATAAATCTGAATCCCATTCAACCCAGTTTCAAACCGAATATCCAATTTTGTAGCAATCTGTTGACATTGTAAGAGGATATTTTGCTGATCGATTTGATCTAATAAATTTTGTTTAAATAATGACAATCCTAACAGTCGATAGATTGCACCTGAATCCAATAAATGAAACTGATAGTGTGCAGCGAGTTTTGCTGCCAATGTTCCTTTACCCGAACCGCTTGGCCCATCAATAGTAATAATTTGAACTGTCATCATATTTCCAAAGTTAAACGAAGGTCTTTGCCAATTTCTTAAACCCCAGTGTAATGGCTAGTTTAAGCTGTGCAAGTATAAGTTTACTCACAAATGGAGCTCTTGCCTGCAATTCGATCGTATAAGTCACTTGTGTTTTATTGGCACTCAATTCTTTAAATTGAATGATACCTAAATGATGTTTAATTAAAGGGTTCTTAATAATTTTATATTCAATACGTTGATTCACTTCAACGACAGTGATTTCTTCTTGAATCGGTTGAATTGGGCCTAAACCCATTTTACGTACAGAACCAACACCATCTGGACGTTGTGGGTCTGCTGAATCCTTAATACGAACCACTTGAACGGGTGCAAATACTTGGTTATAGGTCGCATGTTTAGAAAGCAATTCAAAGATAGAACTTAATGAAGTATTAAACTCTTGGGTGATCGTGATTGAATTCATTTTTAATTCCTTTTGTTTTTAATATTAAGCCTTAAAGAACAAGTTTCGAACTGACAATAGTTCATGTCAAACCATTTTACACTTATTTATTTCAGCTTTAACCATTTTCTAATTTTTGTTGTAATCGCAATTGCCTTTTTTGCTCTCGGCGCATTTTAAAAAAATCCGATAACTGTTTTGAGCATTGTTCTTGCAAGCAACCACCCATAAATTCAAAACGATGATTGTAATAACCGTCATTATCGAGCAATTGTCGTGCACTGATGAGTGAACCTGCCTTGGGTTCAGTTGCTGAAAACACGACGCGTTTAATTCTAGAATGAATGAGAGCTCCGACACACATCGTACAAGGCTCAAGCGTCACATAAAGCGTAGCATCATCAGGCAATCGATAATTATTAATATTTTGGCAAGCTTGACGAATCGCAATAATTTCTGCATGTGCGGTAGGATCATTGAGCGTAATCGGGTGATTATAACCCTGTCCGATTAACTTTCCCTGACTCACAATCACCGCACCCACGGGTATTTCACCGATTTCAGCCGCAAGCGCAGCCTGCTCATAGGCAAGCTGCATCCATTTTTCATCTTTAACTTGATTTAAATCATCTAAATCAAATGCATTTTTCACAAAAGTCATTAAAAATTAAATAATTCCATATTGTGTCAATAAATTATTCCAACTTTCAATATTGGTCACAGGAGGATTAGTGCCCAAAATATTCTTGAGTGACATGGATTCGACCGTTTGCCATTCAGGTGATAAATCCTTATCCACTAAGCGCGCACGTACACCTTCTACAAAATCAGGATGACGAATTTTCCAATCCGAAATCTGCGTCTCAAGTGCAAAAACTTCTTGCCAAGGATGGACTTGACGACCCCACTGCCATAACAACCATGTGATTGCAGCGGTACTTGGCGAACCTTTAGCTAAATTTTCACTGGCTTGACGCAACCAATCACTACGTGCATCGCTTAAGCCTATAATCGCCTCATAATCATGTTCAAAATTCGAACCACGACACACGCTATGTATCACATCTAATGAAATCTGAAGTGGACCTGGAGAGACAGGACGATGCAAACTATTGAGGGTATCGTCCAATGCGCGAAAGTCGCCTGCTGGATAATGATCCCAATCTATGTCCACTAATTTCTGAAGTACAACATCTCTCTGCGCATCACAAATATGTGTCGCCCAACCAATACCGTAGGCACCTGCAGCAGTCATAATCGAACCGGTTAACCCTGTGAATAATCCCACCGGTCCTCGATCTGCGAGGAAGCGACTCGCACCAACATCTGGATAAAGACCAATGTTCACTTCAGGCATCGCTAAGCGTGAGTAAGGCGTCACCAATCTAAACGGCGCAGCCATGAACAAACCAAGACCACCACCCATCACATAGCCTTCACCCCAAACCACAATCGGTTTAGCATAATCATGAAGTAGTAAATCTAACGCATATTCTTGTTCAAAGAATTTATTGGCTTGATCCACTTCATTGTTGATGACCAATTGACGTAGTTTACGTACATCTCCACCCGCACAGAATGCCTTAGGTGTTGTTGAGTCTAACCAAATTGCTCGAACTGCATCATCTTGATGAAAATCTTGAAATACTTGCAGCAAGGCAGTCACGATAGACTCATCTAATGCATGTAAAGATTTAGGTCGATTTAGGCGAATGATACGCCAGCCATTTTTAGCTTCTTCAACAATTAGATCAGGATGATATGTATTGCTCTCAGTTGATGTCATGCGTCCAGCTGCCAATTAATAGGCTCAATGCCATTTTGTTTAAGATAATTATTAGTTTTTGAAAAAACTTTACAACCAAAAAAACCGCCTCTGTTCGCTGCTAAAGGAGATGGATGCGCAGCCTTAAGAACCAAATGTTTATTTTGATCGATACGTTGTCCTTTACGTTGCGCATAAGCGCCCCACAAGATAAATACCACATGTTCTCGCTGTTCATTTAAAACATCGATCACAGCATCAGTAAAATCTTCCCAGCCACGTTTTTGATGGGAAGTGGGTTGTCCTGCTTCAACAGTCAGTACACTATTTAAAAGTAAAACACCTTCTTGCGCCCACTGACTCAAGTCCCCATGTTTCGATGGCGGAATATTTAAATCTGTATTGAGCTCGTGAAAGATATTACGCAAAGATGGAGGTAATGCAAGTCCCTTTTGCACCGAAAAGCTTAAACCATTGGCTTGATTGGGTCCATGATATGGATCTTGACCCAAAATAACCGCTTTTACTTGTGATAAGGGCGTAGTATTGAACGCATTAAAAATGTGCGAACTCGGTGGATAAATGATCTTATCTTGTTGCATTTCAGACTTTAGAAAATCACGCAATTCATCCATACGCTGACACAACAAAAACTCAGCTAAGCTATATTTCCAGCCTTCTTCTAACCGAACTTGATTTAACTTCGTCATGTCCTGTTCAGATAATTGCATTGCGTTTCTTCCTAAAATCTAATGTCATTTAAAGCATGACCAATATGGAATTGATCATTGCATATATTAAACCTGAACTTGTAATGCCACTTCAGGGTTCTGGAACTTAATGCCTTGTTTCAAATTTTGATACATTTGTGGATCACTCCATTCCGAAATCACTTGCTCTGAAAATACAATTTGATCCAAAGATAAAAGTCCCATCTGCTCATTGCTAATATCTTCAGCAAAGCTTTGCGCATAGCCAGTATCGGTTTCATGCACAATCACAGAATACACCTCTACATCACCTTCACCATTCTGAGTAACAGTCGACTGCAATACCTGTTGAGCCAAATAGAAGAAAATACGTGAAAACTGTTCTGCAGATGGCGAAACAGGCAATGAAACCCAACGTGCACTAAAGGTTTTACATGCTTGAATATATTCAGGACTGTCATCTTGCCAAAAACAAATCGCATGATCAAAACTGTCATAAAGGTCTTTAATGACCCCTTTCAACAAGCCAAAATCATAAACCATTTGACCATGATCAAGTTTTGATGCTTTGAGCAATAATTCCACTTTATAGCTGTGACCATGAATAGAGCGTTTACAACGATCTGAGGTACAGTTACGCACAATATGCGCATTTTCAAACTTAAATAATTTACGAATTAACATATGCTAAAGCTGTAAACAAAATCTTGAGAATTCTGATTATAGTTCAAATATGATCAACACTTCATTAATTTTAACGTTATTGACAATAGGCAAAAGGTATAACCTTATAAATAAAAATCAAAGACTCAAAACAGCTCGTTTAAAATGGTGCAAGGCTTCTTGAAAACACAGAAACATGCTTATCTTTACGCCACAAATAACTACTGAATTGTCTTTTACGTTCAGACAGTACCACTTCAATTTGAGCCTTAAAGAAATTTGAATTCACATCAAAGACTTGAACTGCAATCGCACGTTTTTGAGGGGCAACTTGTGCAAATGGTGCTAACTGCCATAACTCATCAATATTGGAAAAATATTCCATGCTGGCATTTTTTTGTTTTAAAAGCTGATCAATGATATTGATATCTAATTTTTCATCTAACGATGCGAGCACAACCGCGGAAGCAGTATTGATATTAATCTTGGAGATATTATTCGGTGCTGCTGTCACGTAAGGTGCGATCAAGTCATAGTTTTGACCTTCAAAACCCCTAACCTGTTTTAGTTCTTCAGCACTTTGAAATAATGCATTAGCAGCGAGATGTGCGTTTGATAAACCACTGTAATAATTACTTTCCGCACCCATTGCGCCAATGGTTAAATCATCTGGATCTTGCCAATCAATCACCGCTTGACTGATTTCAGCAGGTAATCCAACACGCTTGAGTAAACCTTGAAAAAATTGTTGTGCTTGTTCGTTTGGGGTTCCATCATCTTTAAGCAAAGCATTGAGATTAAATTTCCCTGATTCATCAACAATCGTTCCTGATACATACCCCCCATCGATGGGAAAAGCAGGCATCGGTTTTGCCCATGTCTCCTGCAAATAATCAGCTTTAGAGTCTGACTCTGCATCTTGCACCAATATTTCTGAAAAGAAAGCTTCTGCACTTTTTGCATAATACAAAGACTGACTCTGTCTCATCATATATGCCGTTGCGTCATTGGTATAGGATTGACGCTTTGCAATGGTCGCCGCAATAATCGTTGCTAGCGCGACCAACATCAAAATTGTAATCAGAGCGATACCCTGCTGATGCTTTTTCAAGAGGATAATCCCTTTTCAGCCATGTTCAGCTTTTGTGGATTCTGCTGATGATCATTATGCATAAATTAAATCCCATCTTTCTTTTCAAGCAAAGAAGCCGTATTTAACAGACTAAAAATCCATTCATATTCGACATCCTTAATCATAAAAGTCATTCGTAAACCTTTAGGCAATACACGAATGGCTTTTGGATCAGCAAGATCTACACTATTTTCAGGCCATTGTTCTAATTCGTTTGGATTCAGCACCACCACCTTAAATTGGTCGACATCAGTTAATATCACACTCGACAGTGGTTGAGCCGTTTGATTGACATTCAGATTGGCATATTTGAGTCGGTAAATTTTTTTATCTTGTGGATTGTATTGTATTTCAATTCGCTCATAAGGCGATAAGCCTTGTTTCAGCGGATCAGTCACACCTGCTTTATTAAAGCTTAAACTTTGATTATTCAAAATCAATGACGGTTGTAGCTTGCCTGAGATATTCGATGTCAATGGAACGATTTGCAACGTATCTCGGTGCATTTGCAAATAAGCCTCTTGCAGTTGACCTAAGTTTTGCTCATGCATCATATTTCGGTCTTTAACTTTAATCAAATAATCAAACACCTTCCAACCTAATGCTGATAACACTGCAAAAATTGCAATCGAAACCAATAGCTCCACTAAAGTAAACGCTTTTTGCTTAAATGGAAAACTCATTGAAAGCTTCATCATGGCTGATTCTGCTGGATCTGATTAGGATAGTTATAGAAAATGGTATGATTGACTCCTGCTTCTACTTTCCCCAAACTTGTATTATATAAACTGACTTGCACTTCTATTTTCTGTACTTTTGGGCTAATGGTCGATTCCGAGCGTTTATCAATCTGCCATGTTTCACCCTGCGATGTCACCTGTTTCGATTGAGTCCCCTCTAACCATTCACTATTGATTTCCATTTGGGCAATTTCATTTTGAGAAACAAATTGAGCTTTGGTTCGAAGTATAGAATTGGCTGTCGATTGGGTATATTGCATCGCAATTTTGGTGAGTGCCATTGCTGCAACTGCAAAAATGGCTAAGGCGACAACCACCTCAATTAATGTAAAACCTCTAGGACGCGTCATCAATCTTCCCCAAATAATCAATTTGAATCAGATTTCCCACAGGCTTTTGATCATAATAAATTTGAATACTGACCGGTTTAACTTCGCCATTTCCGAGCCAAATCAGTTTTGGTGCGTTATTACCCAGTAAATCTGTATTCTGAGCTTGTTTAAATTCGTGATCTTGATTTTCCACAGTGAAAGACACCCGATTTGGAAGTTCACGTACAGAACGTGCGTCAGCTTCTAACCATTTTTTCTGACTATTATTGGTCTTATTTAAAGTATTGGAATGATTCATTCGATTGATTGAATCTTGATTTTGTGAACCTTGAGGCAGGTATTCATCAAATCTGTAGCTAAAACGTGTAACATCTGTTTGAGGCTGAATCACAAGTGCATAAATCCGTGATTGATCCACAGACTCGCGATTCATTTTCTTCAAATCTAAAATCAGTAACTCTCGCGCCTGCATGGCTTTGCGCTGATCAACACCATCAATATTGAAAACGATCAGTGATGCAATAATACCAATGATCACAATCACCACCATCAATTCAATGAGGGTAAAGCCCTTTTGTTTCGATGATGGGAATTTCATATCAGCTTACTATGCAACTTGCGCTGATGGAGTGGATTGCTTAGGTAGCATGAGCGCTTGATCAATCAATGCAACGCGTAATGTATCTCGACTCCCCAAATAACGCTGATAAAAACTCGAATTGAGGATCGCTGCTCCACCATACGTGATCGACCAAATGGAAGCCAAATAATCACGAGAAGACATGCTACTTCCGATTTCCATTAAATAGTTTTCAGTCATACGAATGATCACACGCAAACGGCTTTTTCGGACTTGATAGAGCTCATTGAAAAGATGGTTAATACCCTGACCTGTGGTCGATAAACGTTCTTCAATTTGATGAAATAACACTGTTCTTTCAGGATGATGTAAATGATGCAACATAAAAAAAGCTAAATGCTCTGCAAAGACCTTATCCGCATCTTGAATCATTTCAAGCAGCATGTGCTCATTACGAATAATGAGCAACATATACAATTCATCTTTACTTTGAAAATGCTTATATAGCGTTCCTTTGGCTAGATCTAATTCTGCAGCAAGTGCATCCAAGGTCATGCCTGCTTCTCCATTTTCTAAAAGGAGTTGTTCGGCCACTTGGAATATTAATGCTTCTCTTGCTCGAAACTGAGCCTGACGATCCATCTTCACGCTATAAACTCTCTTCTAACTATTCTATTCGTTATAAAACAACTATTTCATTTTAAGGAGATTTTCAAAATTTTGCGTTGTAATCACCGCAATCTCCTCAAGTGACTTATCATATACATCACTCAAGGCTTTGGCTACATAGGGAACATACTTTGGCTCATTAGACTTTCCTCTATAGGGCATTGGTGCCAAATAGGGACTATCAGTTTCTATCAACAAACGATCAAGAGGCACTTGCTTCGCCACATCTCTCAAATCTTGCGCATTTTTAAACGATACAATACCTGAAAATGAGATGTAGTAACCACAATCTAGGACAGCTTTTGCCGTTTCCCAATCTTCAGTAAAACAGTGCAAAATACCATGTGTTGAATTCTCAGCACGAATAATATCAATCGTATCTGTTTTAGATGAGCGGGTATGTACAACCACAGGTTTCTTAACGATTTGAGAGGCCTGAATATGACGCGCAAAGCATGCTTTTTGCTCTGCAACAAACTCTATACTATGAAAATAATCTAAGCCTGTTTCACCAATCGCCCAAACCTTATCGGACTGTGCTAAATCAACCAAAGTATCGACAGTTGCTCGTTGCATCACTGCTTGATCTTCACAGGGATGCACACCAACGCTATAACCTACATCTGCATGACGTTCAGCGATTTTAGACAATGCAATATGGTCATCCAGATCCACTGAAATGCCCATCATTTTCGATACGCCAGCATCGCGTGCTTGTTGAATCGCTGCATCCAGATCCCCGTCATAAGGTTCCAGATTGAGCATAGTCAAATGACAATGTGTATCTACAAACACAACAACACCTTTTATTTTAAATCAGAATTTACATTGTAAAGCTAGGAAGGTCAGCAGACATACTTCCAGCTAAAAACTTCTCAGCTTCCATACGATAATAGACGCCTTTTTCACCAGACAACTGAATTGCAAAGCCTTGAGGCTTTAGACCAGTATGTTTATAAGAAATCCAAATCACCTTACCCGTTAATGGAATCTTTTGCGATTGATTCGGTAGCGATGCTAAAACGAATACCTCTTCACCCATTTTTACTTCTTGTTTTGAAGCAACAAATAATCCGCCACCTTGAATATAAGGCATATAACTGGCTTGAAGTGTTGCTCTATCGCTAATATTGGCTTGGATAAGTCCGCCCATACGAGGTGGTTGCATAATGAATTCCCCTAATTCTTTTTGCTAATGCAGTGTTTGGTTATATAACATTCATTAATTTTATGAAAAGCTGATCCACGACCAGATTCGTTTGCACGTTTTGCTCAACCAACTGTTTAAAGTTTTGAATATCACTATTTAAATCAAACAACTGTTCCAAACTATATTGTTGTGAAATCTGCTCGAAATCAAGATCGCTATTTTTGACATTTTGATTGAGTTTGACACAAATAATATCAGACAACAAATACTCAAATAAGGTGATGAGATCTGAAAATGCTAACTCCTTATTCCATTTCGTTGCATGCTGTATAGGCATACTTTTGTGTATCACCACCTTTTGCCAATCTTGTAAAAAATCATGACGTTTTTTAAACCACTCAGATTGAGACACCGCAATAGCCTGCAATGGCATATCATTCGACAATGACATTAATAAGGGAATTTTAGCGTGAAACTCTTTCTCTAAATGACTTTCGAGATAAATTTGAGATTGTCCCAAACTCACCCGATCTAAAGCGTAATGTTGCAAACGACTACGAATCGTCGCAGGCAATTTCAAATAGTGATCAGCCAAGAGAATAATAATAACGCGATCGCCCGGCTCTTCCAATGTTTTAAGCAACGCATTAGACGAAGCAATATTTAATGCTTCAGCGGGCTCAATGACAATCACTCGCCAACCATCTACAGTTTGTTGCACAAAAGGCTGTAAATCACGAATTTTTTCAATTTTAATTTTAGCGTTTTGTTTTTTATTGTCTTCATCTGTGGTGATTCGAACATAGTTCGGATGTGTATCCGATTTCAACCACAAACAACTGCTACATTCACCACATGCTGCATGTGATTGCTTATTTAAGCACAGCAACCAAGCCACAAAATGCTGTGTAAACTGCTGTTTCCCACTGCCATTTTTGCCATAGAACAATAATCCATGACCAATTTGAGGAAATCGTTGTGTTAAGGTTTTCCAAACTTGATTTTGCCAAGGAAAAATCTGTGACTCAAATTGTTTAGACATCAATCAAATCAATCCACTGTCGCAAAATGACTAATATCGAGCGCATTTAAACGATCTAAATCATCTTGAGTATCTACACCCGGCGGTAAATTAACTTGAGCAATATCAATGGCAATGCGATGACCATTTTCAAGTACACGAAGCTGCTCCAGACTCTCTAGCTGTTCGAGTTGCCCCATATCCCACTTCACATATTCTTGAAGCAATTGAACACGATATGCGTATAACCCCAAATGTCTGAATGCATGTTGATGTAATTGAGGTGTTTCAAGCTTTGCCCCATCACGATCATAAGGGATCGTGGCACGACTAAAATAGAGTGCCTCATTGAATTGGGTCATCACCACTTTGACAATACTGTCTCGTTGAAATTCATCCAACTGATGAATCGGCTCGCACAAAGTTGACATTGAACATTGTGGTTTTTGAATCAATAGATCCGCCACTTGTTGAACCAATTGAGCAGGTAAAAGTGGCTCATCACCTTGCACATTGACAATAATATCGTCTGCCGCCCAACCTTTAATTCGAGCAACTTCGCTTAGACGATCGGTTCCAGATGGATGATTTGGATCTGTGATCACCACATCTACCCCAGCATCACGACAAATCTGTGCAATACGTTCATCATCTGTCGCCACACATAAACTATCAAAGCCATCCACTTTTCGAGCTTGATCGACAACACGCAAAATCATTTCGCGGTCATGAATTTTCAATAGAGGTTTACCGGGTAAACGAGAACTTGAGAAACGCGCAGGGATAACAATGTGCTTCATGAATAATCCTAAGAAATATCAATACCGAGCGCTGTCAATTGCTCATCCAATAAATCATAACATGCTTGTGAAAGTACAGCCTCAACGGGTACTACCCATATTTCACGATTAAAATCAGGGTGCTGTTTAAGCAAAGGTAATAGCTTTACTGCATCTTTTTCTGTGGTAATAATCGGATTTGAATCTTCAAATTGTAAATCTTCAATTTCATAATCGTGATGATCAGGAAACTCATGACACTGAAAACGGGTCAAACCAATCGACTTAAGGGTTTGATAAAAGCGTTGAGGGAAACCGATACCCACCACCGCATAAAAATCTTGATGAATATCAAACAATTCAGCCTGGTCTGAACTTCCATTCAATAAATAAGGTTGTGCCACTTCCAAATACATATTCAATGGACTTGTCGAATTTTGAGCGTGTTCGATCACAGTCCCTTCATTCAAGCGTTCCACTGGTTCACGTAAAAAACCTTCAGGCAATAATTTTTGGTTTCCTAATCCACGATTTTGATCTAAAACAATCCACTCAATTTGGCGATCTAGCGCCCAATGCTGCAAGCCATCATCACTAATGATTAAGTCCAATTGATGATGTGCCAATAGTAACTCAATACTTTCTTTGCGATTTGAACCGACCACCATCGGCACCTCAGTGGACTGAACAATCAGACAAGGTTCATCACCGACTTCTGAAGGAATCGAATGAAGATTCACTTGAGCTGGAAAAGGACCTTTAGCGCCATAACCTCGACTAATGACACCAACACGTACATTCTTAAGCTGAAGATATTTGACCAATTGAATCAATAAAGGGGTTTTACCACTACCACCCACCGTAATATTTCCAATCACCATCACAGGGATCGGTGCGGTATAAACCTCTTTTAGACCCGCTTTAAACATTTTCTTATTTAAAGTAAAACCCGAATGATAAAGCCATGACAATGGGCGCAACACAACCAACCATTTCGCCTGTTTATTCCAAGCATTTTGAATGTTTTGCGCAAGTGACATCGGGCTTATTCCTCAAAATTTCTTTGATGTAATTGATAATAAGCGCCATGCATCGCCAATAGTTCTGCATGAGTTCCTTGCTCTACAATTTTCCCTTGATCCATTACCACGATTCGATCTGCATTTTCAATTGTCGATAAACGATGTGCGATCACAATCGTGGTTCGATCTTGCATTGCAGCATCAAAAGCGCGCTGAATGAAATATTCAGATTCGTTATCTAAAGCGCTGGTTGCTTCATCTAAAATCAAAATCGGTGCATTTTTCAAAATGGCGCGAGCAATTGCAATACGTTGACGCTGTCCACCCGATAAATTTAAACCTTGTGCGCCCAATGGCGTGTCATAACCTTGAGGTAATGACATAATAAAATCATGTGCATAGGCAGCTTTGGCTGCTGCAATGATTTGCTCATCACTTGAACCCTCAAGCTGACCATACGCAATATTTTCACGCACAGTACGATTAAAGAGTACAACTTGTTGATTGACCATTGATATTTGAGACCTCAACGCTGTTGCCTCAATCTCACGAATATCAATATCATCAAATAGAATCGAACCTGAACTTGATTCTTGATAGCGCACCAACAGATTGACCAGTGAAGACTTACCCGCCCCAGAACGTCCGACCAATGCAACGGTTTCACCGGCATTTACTTTTAAGTTAAAGTTCTGAATGGCATGAAAACCATCTGAATAGATGAGATCAACATTTTTGAGCTCAATATTACCCTGAAGAGTCGGCTTTAAAGTGCCTGCGTTCAGCTCTTCAGGTAAATCCAGTAATTCAAATACTGAGTGAGCTGCCGCCATCCCGCGCTGTAATTTTTCATTAATATCAGTCAACGCTTTAATCGGCTTACTTAACATACCCGCAGCCGTAATATACGCCACGAATTGCCCTGCTGAAGTGTCTTGCATAATTTCTGGACGCAACGCAATCCAAATCACAATACTCAATGCCAATGACATGATGAACTGTACAATTGGGCTGTTTAATTGTTGCACCGCCACCATTTTCAAACCGCGCTTCAAGTTCTCTAAAGAGCTTTCACGAAAGCGGGCTTGCTCATATTCCTGACCACCAAAACCTTTAACAACCAAGTGTCCATTTACAGTTTCCTGAACCACATGGTTCACATCCCCCATGGTGTCTTGTACTTGATTGGAAAGCTTACGCATACGAGTCGCCGCTTTTCGAATCAGCAATCCAATTAAAGGGGTAAATATCAAAATACACAGCGTTAAACGCCAGTTTGAGTAAAACAAATAGCCCAACAGACCAATGGTGATCAAGCCTTGTTGTAACAATGTCCTGAGCGATTCTGTCGTTGCAGCAGTGAGCTGCTCAACGTTATACATAATCTTCGCAGTGATATGACCACTGGTATTGTCCAGATAATACTGCGAAGGCAAACGCATCAGTTTAGCGAAGACTTCTTGGCGAATATTAAAAATCAGATTTCTGGAAATGACAGAAGTGTAATATCCACCCAAAAACAAGCCCAGTCCTCGAAAGAACATGAGTAGCACTACTAGAAACGGAAACAGATTTGTAAAGCTTTGATCTTTATTTTGAATGGCATTAATGATGTGCTCAAGAAGCTTGGCAACTGACACTTCTGTAGCAGCATTGAGTATAAAACCAAATACCACAATTAATGCAATTCCCCAGTACTGTTTTAAGTAACTAAGTAGACGCAAATATACTTTAAAATCTTGATTCACTAATAGCCTCTAGTGGGTACTTTAGTACTAATATTAATATTTACAAAGCCAAGTTGTCCTGCTACATCCATCACTCGGATTACGTCTTGATGTGTTGCAGCAGAGTCAGCCGCAATGACAAACATCATATCTTTACGATCATTCGATGCTTGACGAATCGCAGCGCTCAAATCAGGAACTTCTTTTGAAGAAATTGCCTGACCATTGACAGAATAATGTCCAGATGAATCCACCATCACCTCAACCTTATGATTAAAGTCTTTAGGTGGTACACCTTGTGCATCTGGTAAGCTTAAATTTAATCGACTTTGCTGTTGAAAAGTCGTTGTTAATAATAAAATTACCAAGATGAACAGAATACAGTCAATCATCGGTGTCAAATTGATCGCAATATCTTCAACTTCACGACGTTTAAATTTCATCGCACTTCCCTTTACATTATCCTACTTTTGCTGATCAGCTTCAGTATGATTTTGATAAAATAAAGCGGCATGAAATAACGTCGATTGCTGCTCCAACTCTGCAATATATTCTTGCACCAGTCTTTGAAAATAACGGAATGCGAATAATGCTGGAATTGCAACCACCATCCCCGCAGCCGTTGTAATCAATGCTTTTGACAGACCTGGAATCATCATTGTTGGATTGGATCCAACATTGACGTCAAGCATCAGAAATGACTCAATGATGCCGACCACAGTTCCAAGTAACCCAAGCAAAGGGGCTACAGCACTAATCGTACCCAGAAAATTTACATTTTTTTCGAGATACATCACTTCTTTAGATGCTGTTGCTTCCATTTGTGCGCGAGCATATGCCTCTCCTTGAGGGACAGAATCTAACCCAGCCTTTAAAATAGTCGATAAACTGGTGCGCGCCATATGTGGATTATCTAAATCTTTAGTCACCAGATTTAAATCAGTCGCTTTAGACATCATCAAATGTTCTGGTAAAACCAAATTACGCTTTAAACGAATAAAGCGCTCAATCGCAATAGCGACCATAAAAATAGAACAAAGAATGAGTGGCAGCATGAGCCAACCACCCGCTTTTACTAATTCCCACATTTTTAATTCCCCAAAATTAAAAAAAAGTGAATATTTTTAAGCCTTGTCAGATAAGCAAATATTTAAGATTCCATCTAACTCATCTAAAGAATGATAGTGAATAACCAACTTCCCTTTACCTTGCTGATTATGATCAATTTTCACATCCGCACTAAAACGTTCTGAGAGTTTTTGGGTCAATTGTTCTAGATCAGAAGATACTCGAGGCTTCGGTTTATCTTGCTTCGGTGCATTCAAATCGCGCACCAATTGTTCGGTTTGACGTACAGATAAACTTTTTTCAATCACGATTTTCGCAATTTGAATTTGATCTTTTTCTTTCAAGGTCAAAATTGCACGCGCATGCCCCATATCCAATTGACCACGTTGAATATGATCTTTAATTGGATCAGCCAAACTGAGCAAACGAAGTAAGTTACTGACTGTAGTACGCGCTTTACCGACGGTTTCTGCAATTTCTTGATGACTTAAACCAAACTCTTCATGGAATCGCTGAAGTGCCATTGCTTGATCAATTGGGTTTAAATCTTGACGCTGAATGTTTTCAATCAATGCCAACGCAATCGCAACTTGATCCGATAAGTCACGTACAATTGCAGGAACTTCAGTTAATCCCGCAATTTGTGCCGCACGCCAGCGACGTTCACCTGCGATAATTTCGTATTGATGAACATCATCTTCGATTGGACGAATCACAATCGGTTGCATGACCCCATGTTTTTTAATCGAAGCCGCTAACTCTTGTAAATCTTCCTCATGAATAAAACGGCGTGGCTGATAATTACCCCGTTTTAAATCTTTGACATGAATTTGTTTGAGTTGACCATGGTCGAGCGCTTGAACTTCTAATTGTAATTTTTCTTTTTGAATAGAACCGAGTAACGCATCTAAACCACGACCTTTAGCCAAGCCTCTTTTTTTTACGGTCATGCTTTACTTCCTTTTTTCACTTTGCTTTTTTTTAACATTTCAGCTGCTAAATTTAAGTAAGCAACCGCACCCTTTGAACTTTTTTCAAAATAAATAATCGGCAAGCCATGTGCTGGAGCTTCGGCTAAACGAACGTTACGTGGAATCACCGTATCGTATAATTTTTTACCAAAATATTGTTCTAATTCATCCGACACATCACGTGTTAATGCATTTCTCGCATCATACATAGTCCGTAGAACACCCACGATTTGCAGATCAGGATTGAGCGCTTGTTGAATACGATCAATGGTTTGAGTTAAGTCAGCTAAACCTTCCAACGCATAATATTCACACTGCATCGGAATCATGACACCATCCACGGCTGCCAAGGCATTAATCGTGATTAAACTTAAACTTGGCGCACAATCTACGACGATATAATCATAGTTTTGTTGAATGGATTTTAAGGCTTCACGTAAAATAAACTCGCGACCCTCTTGATCAGCAATCGCAAGCTCAACACCTGCCAAATCACGGTTTGCACCCAAAACACGATAACCCACATCCGCTTTGATGATGGCAGTTTCAATAGGCACTTCCCCCAATAACACATCGGTTATTGAGTAAAGCATGTCGTTCTTTTGAATGCCTGAGCCCATGGTGGCATTCCCTTGAGAATCCATATCCACCAATAACACACGTTTTTTTAATACGGCCAATGAAGCAGCTAAATTCACCGCAGTCGTCGTTTTACCTACGCCACCTTTTTGGTTCGCAATAGCAATAATTTGAGCCATGTTAACCCCAATCCCTAGAATTTTTTAAATCTGTTTTAATAAAAGTAAATGGCGCTGTTCATCTAATCGTGGAACTTTTAATTCGATGATGTCACAACTAAACTCGTTTTTATGCAATTCAATTTCATCGACAGGAATTAAACCTTTCATCGAAGCAATGATACTTTTTTCATGCATAAACGGACGTGATGCAGTAATAAAATCAGTTAAAGATGCAAATGCGCGACTGGTAATCACATCGAATTGACCTAACTCGTTAATGCTCTCTTCATTTTCAACACGCGTTTGAACTGCAACTACATTTTTTAATTTTAAGTCTGCAATAAACTGTTTAAGAAATCGAATTTTTTTACCATTTGAATCTAACAGGACACATTGGCGTTCTGGCTGACAAAGGGCAATGATCATCCCCGGCATACCTCCACCTGTTCCAACATCCAACAAGCGACCTTCAGGTAAATCATTCAAAATACTTAAACTATCCAATAAATGCTTCACCAGCATTTCTTTAGGATCACGAATCGCAGTTAAATTATAAGCCTTATTCCAAAGCACCAACGCGTCTTGATACTTCAACAATAATGCCAAAGCTTCATCGCTTAACGACAAACCTAATTTTTGACTACCCTGCTGTAACTCTTGAAAAAAAGGATGCATAAACAGATAACATCTAAGTAAAATTTAAAACAAAGTATACCCATTTATGCATCGTGGAACACTATTTAACGATTAGGGATTACACAGTTAAGCATAGAAGCCATCACGAATTTGCAAATCGAGCTCCATTAAACGTTCTGGCGTTCCTACATCTACCCACACCCCTTGCAACTTTTCAGCTGAAACCTGTCCATCTAACATTGCTTGCTTGAGCAGTGGTGCTAATGGACGCTTACCGGCTTCTAAACCTTGAAACAATTGCGGATGAATCACTGATACACCACTAAACGTGAGATTCTCACCTTCGATTTTTTGATCAAAGCTAAACGCACGACCATTCAATAACGTGAAATCACCTTCAGGATGTTGCTTCGGGTTATCTACAAAAATCAAATGTGCAACATCGTCACCCAGCTTTACATGCCGAAGTGGTTCAAAATCCATGGTCGTCCAAACATCACCATTGACCAAGATAAAGGGCTTATCACCTAATAATGGCAAAGCATTGATGATACCGCCCGCAGTTTCTAAACCCTCATCTTCACGCGTCCACAAAATTCGAACGCCAAACTGAGCGCCATCACCCAGTGTGCCAATGAGTTTATCTGCCAACCAAGCAGAGTTAATCACAATTTCAGTCACACCCATTTTTTTGAGCTTTTCAATATGCCAAACAATTAAGGGTTTACCACCCACTTCAAGCAGAGGTTTTGGCGTATACAGTGTCAAGGGACGCATACGACTCCCCAACCCTGCGGCTAGAATCATCGCTTTCATTATGCAACCACCTCATATTGACCAAATTTTTGCTCAAATTTAGCCAATACTCGTGTTTCAATGAACTGCATAAATGGTTGTAATTCTGGGTATGGCTTACTTTCTTCAAGTAAATACCACATCACACGGGGTAAATCTTTTAAATAGCCCGACTTACCATCGCGCTCAAACAAACGAACAAATATACCTAAGATCTTAATATGACGTTGAATCGCCATAAGATCCGCATCACGCTTAAATTGTTCAAAATCACGATCTACCTTCGCTGTTTCAGGTAATAGATCATAGAAAGTCTTAAACCAACCATAGACACGATCTGCATTCCACTGCACATAGGCATCACGCGTAATCGAGATCAAGTCGTAGGTGTCCGCACCAATGACTGCATCTTGAAAATCAATCACACCTTGCTCAGTTTCACCTGCAATTTGCATGAGATTACGACTGTGAAAATCACGATGTACAATCACTTGAGGCTGCGCTACTGCTGCATTGGCTAAAATTGCAAAAGTGCGTTTAATTAATGCCGATTCTTCTTTGGTCAGTTGAATATCCAATGAGGGCAATAACCAATCTGTGAGCAACTCCATTTCACTGATGAGTTTTTCATAAGAATACGTCGGTAAAAGCCCTTCACCATTGATCGATTGCAAATGAACAAGCTGTTTAAAGCTTTGTGCATAGTGCTCATCAACAGTTTCATCATTCAGTAATGTTGAAAGTACGACATCACCAAAATCTTCAAGTAATAAAAAACCATTATCTAAATCTTTGGCAATAATATGTGGAACACGAACACCATTTTGGTCAAAGAATTCGTCAATGGTCACAAAAGGCACACAATCTTCTTTTTCAGGAGGTGCATCCATCAACATAAATGTTTTATTATTCAAAGTAATTCGTGCATAACGACGAAAACTTGCATCGCCTACTAAAAAATTGATTTCTGCTTGATCTGATTGTAGAACGGTTGAAATCCATGTTTGTATCAATTGTTCACGTTGTGTATTCATTTGCTATAAATTCTAGTACAGGCTGAATATTTGAAGTGCTAAGTGTAGCCACTTATCAGATTTTTCTCTATGATGCGACAATAATTAATTGCGATTAGCATACTTGGTTAATGAGACAAATGAAGCATCAGTTTAAATTCAATCCTTTAGCGACTGCTATATTGACCTTACTTTGCGGAAGCAATGTATCAAGTTATGCTGAATCCAATGATTTAGCTTCAGAGATAGACAATCAAAAACTTAATTCAGCGATTAAGGAAACGTATTCTGGGCAAAATTTCTTTGAACAATATTATGTCAGTAAAGACTCTCCTGAAGCTCAGGCTAGAAGTACACTTACGACATCTGCAAAATTCTGTAACAACACTTGGCTCACCCCGATTAGTCCAGAGACCAAAGCTGTTGATGCCGCTGAAGCTACTTCAGTCATTACAGCTGATCACGGTTATTACAATCCAAACGGTGACTCAACACTAGATGGGAATGTGGTTATTGATCAGCAAGGTCGCATGATTCGTGCCGACTCTATTACCATTGATAAAACACAAACTTTTGCTAAAGCCAAAGGCAATGTGCAAATGGCACAATCTGGCCTTCTTGCTCAAAGTGATCAGATTGACTACAACCTTAAAGATCAAACTGGCGAGCTCAACAATAGCTTCTATATTTCAGAAGCAACCCACGGACATGGTCATGCAGAGCATATAGAACGCACTTCTCCGAATGTAATGGTGATGCAAAATGCAACCTATAGCACTTGTCCACCTGAACAAAACCCGACTTGGAAATTACAATCCAATCAGATTGAAATTAATCAAGATACTGGGCGTGGTGTAACCAAAGGCACTAAACTTTATATTAAAAACACCCCTGTACTGGCAGTGCCCTATTTTAATTTCCCGATTGATGATCGAAGAACCACAGGTCTTTTAACCCCAAGCTTTGGTTTCACGAATGATGGTGGCGTTGAGCTTGCTGCACCCGTTTATTTAAACCTTGCACCGAACTACGATGCAACTATTACCCCACGCTATATTGGTAGTCGTGGCTTGATGGCTGAAGGCGAATTTAGATATTTAACACAAGACTTTGGTGGTGGTCGAATTTGGGGTGGATATTTACCTTCGGACAGAGACTACAATAATGAGGATCGTAAAGATCTACACTATCTGCATAATTGGAAGATTGATGATCAGTGGTCTACAAATCTTGAATACAACTATGTCTCTGATAAAGACTTTTTTGCAGATTTGGATAACGACCCCAACACCCGAACTGAACTCAACCAAAGACGGGCATGGCAGCTCAATTATGGCAATGGTATTCCGGGACTCCAAGCTCAATTGCGTGTCGAAGATTTCCAGACACTTGATCCTAATTTAGCCGATATTGATCGCCCTTATGCGAGATTACCGCAACTTTTAGTCAATTACACTAGGGGTGACGTTCAGGGGCTAGAATTCGAATTTAATAACGACACGGCTTATTTTAAAAAGAATATCCGTAATTTTGAAGATCAAGCAGAGCCTAATGGTACCCGTATTTATAATGAAATGGCGCTTCGATATAATCTAAAACAGCCTTGGGGTTTTGTTGTCCCTGAAGTGTCTGTGCGTAGCTTAAATAATTTCTATGATCAAGATACTGTTGAAAATGCGAACTTTAGATCGAACTCTGAAGATAAATCTGTTGTTGTGCCACAATTTACTTTAGACACAGGTTTAACATTTGAGCGTGAAGGTAAATATCTACAAACGCTCTCTCCTCGCGCTTTCTATGCTTATGCTCCACATCAAAATCAAGATGATTATCCTAACTTTGATTCAACTGCTGCCTCATTAAACTACGATCAATTGTTTAATCCAAAACGTTTTTATGGTCACGATCGCTTAGAAGACAATAACTTCTTGTCACTCGGTCTAAGCTATAGTCTCTTTGGTACAACGGGGTTGGAAAAACTCAGAACCAGCATTGGTCAAAGTTTTTATTTCGATGACCGTAAAGTTACCCTCAATAACAGCCAAGACGATCCATTTAACACAGAACGTCAAACAGGCCCTGTGATCAGCATTGCCAGTCAACTTTCACAAAATTTCAGTGTGAACGCGAATTCGATGTGGATGTCGAATGGTGACAATGCGCAACGTGATTTCCAAGTGTATTACACAGGTAATAAAGGTAATCTTTATAACTTTGGATACTTCAATCGTAGTAAGCTCTTAGATCGTCAAGAGAAATACGATCAGGTGACTGCATCATTTATTCAACCCGTGAAAGACAATTGGCGAATTATGGGTCATGTACAATATGATCTAGATAATAGTGTGGCTCGTGAATATTTACTCGGTGTCAATTATGAATCATGCTGTTGGGGTGTTTCTGTCTATGGTCGTTCTTATTTCAATGACTTAGACGATGTTTCTCTTTCAACAACCAAAGAAAAACGCGCTATTATGGCGGAGTTCACACTCAAAGGACTTGGTGGCTTAAATAGTAAATTAAGCTCTTTACTTGAAAACCGTATTTTAGGTTTTGATAAAGTTAAACAAAATTGGAACCATTAATGAAGATGCAAAATTTAAAACAAATTTTTAAGACAACAGCATTGGCACTTATTATTTCTTCATCAATGCAAACATTTGCCGCACCTAGCGATCAAGTTATCGCGATTGTGGGTAAAAGTGCTATTTTGCAAAGCGATTTGAATCAAGGTATTGCTGAAGCACAACATCAACTTCAGGCGCAAAAAAAAGAAGTACCACCGCGCAATGTTCTTGAGGCACAAATCCTGAATCAATTGATTATGCACCAAGCTCAACTCGAGCAAGTCAAGCGTTATGCGATTCAAGCAGATGAAAAAAGTTTAAATGAAGCAGTTATGAAAGTCGCTGCTCAATCTGGCTCGAAGAACCTAGAAGAATTCCAGCAAAAGCTTGATAAAGTTGCACCGGGCACATATGAGACCTTACGTGAACGTGTAGCTGATGACTTGTTAATCCAACGTTTACGTCAGCAACAAGTCATGTCTCGAATTAAGATCAGCGATCAAGATGTAGAGAATTTCTTGAAATCGCCAGAAGGGCAAGCTGCTGTTGGTGGTCAAGCCCATGTGCTCCACTTCAGAGTTTCAGGGACAGGTTCTGCAGAAGAAATTACGCAAGTTGCTAACCAGCTTAAAGCAGATCTAGCGAATACTAATGACGTAAAAGCTGTTGAAAAGAAATACAGTACCGCGACTATCAAGGTGAATGGTGCTGATATGGGTTACCGTTCATTTTCAGATATTCCATCTGAACTTGCTGCACGTGTAACCCCGCTTAACGATGGTCAAACCACTGAAATTATTCAAGCCAAAGACGGCTTACATGTGCTAAAGCTCATCGATCGTAAATCAAATGATCAAAAAATCATTGTGCCACAGTTTCAAACTCGTCATATTCTGATTAAAACATCAGAAGTGGTGAGCCCTGAAAATGCGAAGCAAATGATTGATAGTATTTATAGCCGTATTCAATCCGGAAATGATTTTTCGACCCTTGCATCCACTTATTCGAATGACCCTGGTTCGGCACGTGATGGTGGTAGTTTAGGTTGGGTTAGCCCAGGCATGATGGTTCCTGAATTTGACAAAATAATGCAAAGTGCTGAAGTCGGTAAAGTAAGCCAACCTTTCCAAACCCAGTTTGGATGGCATATTCTGCTAGTCACTGACAAACGTCAACAAGACATGACGAAAGAAACGCAATCACGTATGGCGCGACAAATTTTAGGTGAGCGTCAATTTGATGCTGAACTAGATAGCTGGTTACGTGAACTACGCAGTAATACCTATGTTGAAATTAAAGGTACTCAGCAAAACTAGATTAATTTATAGACCATATTAAATTTTAAATTAGCTGGTTTGATTGGTTTAAATATTGCTCTTTGAGTATTTAAAAAAGCCCGATAATTTCGGGCTTTTTTACATATCGTTTCATCATTTAATCTTCATAAAAAAAGACGCCATAAAGGCGTCTTCTTTTTTTACAACAATCAATTAACGATTATTATCATCTTCTTGAGTGTCATCGAATTTAGTTTCTGCATCGAAACCAGGGGTTGCAGGTGCACCGAAACCACCTTGTTGACCACCAAAGCCACCTTGTTGACCGCCGAAGCCACCTTGACCACCGAAGCCGCCTTGACCACCGAAGCCACCTTGACCGCCGAAGCCACCTGGTTGACCACCGAAACCACCGCCTTGACCGCCGAAGCCACCTTGACCGAAGCCACCTTGACCACCAAAGCCACCTTGACCACCGAAGCCACCTTGGCCAGCAGCAGGAGCGCCAGCAGGAGCACCAGCAGGACGTGGGTTACGTGCAGGCACAACTGTAGAAATCGCATGTTTGTAAACCATTTGGCTTACAGTATTTTTCAAAAGAACAACATATTGGTCAAAAGATTCAATATGACCTTGTAATTTAATACCGTTAACTAAGAAAATAGAAACAGGAATACGTTCTTTACGGAGAGAATTTAAGAACGGATCTTGTAAAGTTTGACCTTTAGACATTTTATACTCCAAAAAATTTAAAATCAGCGCAAAAACTATCTTTATTTTTCAATTAAAATTTATAAAAAAGACAGTGCGTAAATTTTGCTTTATCCATATAAGTTTCGCAAGTCTTCTTGAGCTTGCTTAATTGATAAATAAGTTTTAAAACTGTGCGCTTCTTGCAAAGAACGTAACCATGTGTATTGACGTTTTGCAAGTTGTCGTGTTGCAAACAAGCATTTGTCCTCCATTTCGAGTTTATTATTGTGACCTTTATCACTATTTTTAAGAAATTCTAAAGCTTGACGATAACCGACTGATCTTCCTGACGGCAAATTATCACTTAAATTGTATTTTCCTATTAAGTATTCAACTTCATTTAAAAAACCGATTTCCCACATTTTTTGCAAACGAAGTTCAATTCGTTTATGCAATTCTAACCGATCTGGCATCAATGCATAGTTATGAAAATTGTAACGATATGCTGTTTGTTTTGGCTGTTCTGCTTGTAATTGTGTAATTGGACGACCCGTTAATCGATAAACTTCAAGTGCACGGATAATACGTTGCCGATCTGAAATTTTAAATCGCTCACCCGCTAAAGGATCAACGCTTTTGAGCTCTTCATAGACCGATTCCCACCCATTTCGGGCTGCCTGCTGTTCTATTTCTTGTCGGATCGACTCATCAGCAGTGGGTAGGTTATTCGCTAGACCTTCAAGTAGAGCTTTAAAATACAACATCGTACCACCAACTAAAATTGGGGTTTTGCCATTTTCATGAATTTGATCAATGAGTCGTGTTGAATCTTCTACAAATTGTGCAGCAGAATAGACTTCTAGAGGCGTAATAATATCAATCAAATGATGCGGATAGAGTGCTTGCTCTTGCTTCGTTGGCTTTGCAGACCCAATATCCATCTCTTGATAAATTAAAGCAGAATCAACTGAAATAATTTCAAATCCACCACGCTCATAAAGCTCACATGCCAAAGCTGTTTTCCCACTTGCAGTAGGCCCCATTAAATTGATAACAGGCTGATTATTTGACATGTACAACTACTCTCCTCGAGCAAATAATTTATCTAACTGTGACAATGGAAATGCACGCCAAGTCGGACGTCCATGATTACATTGACTGGCAAACTCTGTTTGTTCCATTTGGCGGAGTAAAGCGTTCATTTCAGACAGACCGAGCAAGCGATGAGCTCTCACTGCACCATGGCACGCCATACCTGCCAAGATTTGGTCTCGCTTCTGTTGCAAAGCTTGAGCTTGATCATTTGGATCTAAATCATTGAGCAAATCGGCAACTAAAGCATTTAAATCTGCTTTGAGTAGAATTGCAGGTACCCCGCGAACAATCACCTGATCATCCCCATATTGATCAATATCCAAACCTAACCGTTCCAGTTGTGGTTTTAAGTCTTCAATACGCGTGGCTTGCATACGAGTAATAGAAATAACTTTTGGAATCAATAATTGTTGAGAAATCCAAAAATCAGGTTTATCCCATGCCTGTTTCATTTGCTGTAATAAAATACGCTCATGTGCAGCATGCATATCAACAATGATCAAGCCTTCAGTATTTTGAGCCAGAATATAAATCCCATGTAATTGCGCGATTGCAATTCCTAAAGGGAATTCATCGACCTTACTGACATAGTCAGATTTTTGCTCAGTTTGATCATCTTCACTTTGTTCATTATTTTGATAGGTTTTTAAGGGTGATAAATATGCTTTTAAGGCATTATTCAGTTGCGCTGAGCCTTGATAGCCCGACGCTGAAGATGGCGAACGATATTGAATTGATTGAGGCTCTGAAGAACCAAAGTCTGTAAGAAGCGCATCACCATTTTTTGAAGTCGGTTGAAATGACCCTTGCCCTGCTATTCGCTGACTTAAGTCTTCATTTACACCCCATTGCTGATGCTGATTGTGCTTATGCAATTGAAATTGTTCTTGATAACGTGGTTGAGCAATCGCAGTACCAGTTTCAGCATTTTGCATATCCAGTTTCATGGCATCTGCTAAATCTGCTGAAGCCGTCTGAAATTTAGACAAAGTCTCCTTTGCAAAATGACGTACAAACTCATGCACTTCGCGTTGATTCAAAAAACGAATTTCATGTTTTGTGGGATGCACGTTGACATCAATATTTTCAGGATCAACTTCCAAAAACAATAAATATGCTGCATGGTGATGTCCATGCAAAATGCCGTCATAAGCCATACGCAAGGCATGCGAAATCGTTTTATCTTTAACAATTCGACCATTCACATAGACATACTGCAAATCGCTCTGCCCACGTGCATCGGATGGATGACCTAACCATCCCGACAAACGCATATTGATACTGTCAGCATCCATCCAATACGCATTTTCAGTAAAAGAACGACCCAATAATTGTTGTACACGTTGGAATCGCAGTTCACCACTATCGGCAACAGGTAAATTCAGCCGAATATTGCCATTATGCTCAAGCACAAAACGAATATCAAAATGTGTGAGAGCCAAGCGACGAACAATTTCTTCGACATGACCAAATTCTGTGGTGGGCTTTTTTAAAAATTTACGTCGTGCAGGAACATTAAAGAACAGATCTTGTACGCGTATATGTGTTCCTTGTTGCATCGCGACAGGTTGAATCTCTTGATGATCAAATGCCGTGCCATTGACTTCAACTTGATACCCCACACCTGAGTCATCGCGACTACTGGTCAAGGTGAGACGTGATACAGCAGCGATGGATGCTAAAGCTTCACCACGAAAGCCTAAACTGACAATCGAGTGCAAATCTTCAGAGGTTTTAATCTTACTGGTCGCATGTCGCATAACCGCAAGAGGCAAATCTTCTGCATGTATGCCACGACCATTATCAATAATTTCAATTAGGGTGCTACCACCCTGTTCAACACGAATAATCAGCTCTGTCGAGCCTGCATCAATCGAATTTTCCAGTAATTCTTTAACGACAGATGACGGACGCTCAATCACTTCACCCGCAGCAATTTGGTTAGCGAGTGCTGGATCTAAGTGATGAATGCGCCTTAAACTAAGTTGCTCATCCTGCATACAATCAACCTGCGTAGTAAGCTTCTAATGCGTCAAAGAACTCAATAGAATTCATTTCAATCGTCACTTTGCGAAGATCGTCTTCACCTGAGCGTTGAATATTGATAATGACATCAGCTTTAGGAATTTCGTCGCCACCTTTAGATGGCCATTCAAATAAAAATAATGCCCCATCGATGTCTAAATAATCACGAATACCCATGAGTTCAAGCTCATAGGGATCATTGAGGCGATATAAGTCGAAATGAAATACGTCTTTTTGATGAATTTTATACGGCTCAACCAAGGTATAGGTTGGACTTTTGACAGCACCTTGATGACCTAAATTCTGTAGCCAATAGCGCGTTAGTGTGGTTTTTCCTGCACCTAAATCGCCAATCAAATAAACCACACCTTGTGCAATATTTTGCCCCAAGAAAACCGCAAGCTTCTGGGTATCGAGTTCACTATTTAGGTCTAATTTAAATGAATACGGCATCACGTTCACAACATAATTCAATTGATCGCGTATAATAACATTTCGTGCGTTTAAAGCCTATGTGCTCATTGCATCATGTTTACTATTCACTAAAATATTATCCAAACTTAAATTCTGTTTAAGTCTCACTCTTCTTTTGAAACATTTGCTCATGTCTACTCCAATCCATTCAAAGCATCCTCTTTTGAACAGTTTAAATATCTATAAACCACCCATGATCGATGGAGTAACTGCGAGCAAAGTTTTTATTCCCAAATCTGCTGAACCACCTAAGTCCCTCATTGATTATTTATGTGAACATTTTCAACACATCAATAAAGAAGAATGGAGACAAAGATTTGAAGATCATTTAATTATCGATAGCCAAGGACATGCACTGAATTTAGATACGCCCTATTTATCAGGACAACATATTTATTATTATCGTTTTTTGGCAAATGAAATACGTGTTCCTTTTACTGAAAAAATTCTATTTGAAAATGAAGATCTCTTGGTTGTCGATAAACCTCACTTTCTCACTATCAGCCCTACTGGACAATATGTTCAAGAAACGCTTTTGGTACGTTTAAAAAAAACCACTGGCAACCCTGATCTGACGCCAATTCATCGTTTAGATCGTGAAACTGCTGGTGTAGTTCTTTTTTCAAAAAGAATTGAAACGCGCGGACTTTACCAACAATTATTCGCGGATAAAAAAGTACAAAAAATTTATCATGCCATTGCACCTTTCCGAGAGGATTTACAGTTTCCTCAAACGATCCAATTACGAATGGATAAAGGCGAACCATTTTATACCATGCACGTTGTACAAGGTACGCCAAACAGTGAAACGACAATTGAACTACTAGAACATAATCAAAAATGGGCACTGTATCAGTTGAAGCCTTTAACCGGTAAGCAACATCAACTTCGTGTTCACCTGAACCATGTAGGCATACCAATCAAAAACGATTCATTTTATCCCGAAGTTGCACATAAAGCAGAAGATGATTTTTCACAACCTTTACAACTATTAGCCAAAGAAATTTACTTTATAGATCCTGTGAATTCTACAGTGATGCACTTTTTCTCTGGCTTGGTACTGACGTTATAATTTCATTGTAATGACAATTCATCACTTTTTTATGATAAAACATTGAAATTCAGAAAACTTTGATTAAAATAGCATCTTAAGCATTTAAGTCGATTGGTTGTATTCATGAGAAAAACAGAAGTTTATCAAGTTCGACTTGACTCTCTAGAAAAGAAACATGCTTTTGCTGTATTTAAGCAATTGGGGATTACACCGGCTCAAGCTGTTCGTTTGTTTTTCAAACAGGTCGTACTCACTAAATCAATCCCCTTCGCGATTGAAAATCAAAGTATCAATATGGATCAACTGCTTAAGCTTAAAAAATTAAAGCAAGATCAGGATGGTACAGCGACAACGTCTACATCTGATCTGGATGAAGATGATTTCTTTGCTGAACTAAACGCAATCTTAGGTGAAAGTGATCAAAAATAGATTTGAAATTGTGCATGAAATATATTTTTTAATTTATCAATTTCACTAGACTACAAAGACAAAACTTAACAGTGTCGTATTTTTAAACAATTTATTTTCCTTCTATTCTTCAATTTATGATTAGCTCATGTGCATAAGTTTATGTGTAAGGAGCTAGACAGTGATTGTTAGACGTGCCACTTCTGAAGATTTAGAGAAACTTGCTGTACTTTTTGATGAATATCGTCAGTTCTATGGAACTTCTTCCAACCTTCAACAATCTTTAAATTTTTTGACCCAGCGCTTTAGCAATCAACAAAGTGTCATCTTCATTCATATTAAAGATGATGTGATCACAGGCTTTGTGATTTTGTATTTAGGCTTCAATTCAGTGGCTTGTTCAAGTTATTACATTTTAGATGATGTCTATGTCAGTCCACGTTTCAGACGTCAAGGTTCTGCCAAACAACTGATTGATACTGCCATCTTATTTGCACGCCACGAGAAAGCGATTCGTATCAGCCTTGAAACTCAAAAAAACAACTATCAATCCCATCAACTTTACGAAGAAATGGGATTTGTGAAGGATGATGAGTTTCAAACTTACCACTGCTTCCTATAAGCTTTAATTATGTAAGATCAAAGTAAATATCACCTTATATATTTAATTTAGATGTTCAACACGGTCTCATTGGTATCTGAAATTTGATTTTTTGCGGCTTGAATTTGGCTTTCAGTTAAATAGATCCACTCACCTTCTGCCAAATCTTGCAGTTTAAGCAAGCCGATTTGTTGACGATGTAGCTGTTCGACCTTGTTGCCGACTGCTGCCAACATGCGTTTTACTTGATGATAAACCCCTTGATGAATGGCCATTTGCATTTCATGTTGATTAATTCGCTTAACATCCGTCGCTGCAAATACCCCTTTTTCATTACGAAGTTCAACGCCTTGTTCTAATTGCAACATTTGCTCATCGGTTATAGGATCAGCGGTATGCAATCGATAGACTTTAGGCACATGCTTTTTAGGATGCGTCAGTGCTTGTAAAAACTGACCATCATCTGTCAATAAAAGTAAGCCTGTCGTATCTTGATCGAGACGACCAACACATTGCAGACCTCTTTCCAATAAAATCGAATCAAATAAATCAAATACACTAAAATGATGCGTGGCCTGGTGCGAACACTCATAGTCCACTGGTTTGTTGAGTGCAATATAGACTTTTTCACGATATTGATAACTTTGACCAGATACGCTGAACTCTAACTGATCGAGCTTTAATTTTAATTTTGGATCTGAAACAATTTCACCCTGAATTTGAACTGCACCATTTTTGATGAGATTTTGACAGTGTTTACGCGAACCAAAACCTTGTGATTGCAACATTTTTTCTAAAATCATGATATTTACCTAAAACCTGTGTGAACTTAGAAAACTTCCAAAATATTGCACATCTTTTTTGTGTACAGCACTTCATCAGCGAATCAGTTAAACTATTATAACTTTCTCACATTTAACTGATAAGCCTCGGACACGATATATGTCGCAATTAGATCTTAATTTAATCGTTCTGATCATTCTTTTGGCTTGTGGCGTCTTTAGCCAAAATACTGCTGTGACTATCGCTGTCGCCGTTTTAATTGTGTTTAGAATCACACCGCTCAATGAATATTTCCCCCTGCTTCAACAGCACGGTTTAAATATCGGGATTATTATCCTTACGATTGGTGTATTAACGCCGATTGCCAGTGGTGCTATTCCAGGTAAAGACATTTTAAAATCATTTATGAGCTTAAACTCTATACTCGCGATTGGCATTGGTCTGTTGGTTGCATGGTTGGGCGGGCGTGGTGTTGCGTTGATGGCAAATCAGCCTAATATTGTCGCAGGTTTATTGATTGGTACGGTGGCTGGTGTTGCGGTACTCCGGGGTGTCCCCGTAGGTCCACTCATTGCCGCAGGACTTTTATCGATCATTATTGGCACATCCTAAATCATTGAGTGTCTGAATCACGGATATCTCAAAGATAATTAAGATTTATTGCTCTGTTTATGTTTTAATACGCTCAGTTTGAGATGAGCCTCTTACAGTATATGAGCTTGACTCATATACGACTAGCCCCTAACCATGGGGCTTTTTATTGTTCTTAAATTAGTATTTGAAGTGCATCACTGGTGACTGTAATTTTTTTAAGCTGCCTACATGGCAGTGAACCGCTGATTCGTGAATTGCTCAGCAAAATGCAATTTCTAAGCTGCCTACATGGCAGTGAACGTACGTGTAATCGTGTAAATGTTATTTAACATTTTCTAAGCTGCCTACATGGCAGTGAACCACTAGGAATCCATGTTGATTTTTTAAAACAATTTCTAAGCTGCCTACATGGCAGTGAACTGGTTGATGATGGTGAGGGTGAAGAAGGTAACTTTCTAAGCTGCCTACATGGCAGTGAACTTAAAAATAAGCTGACAGGTAATAATCTAAAATTTCTAAGCTGCCTACATGGCAGTGAACCTGCGGATAAATATACGCTTGATGCAGTATTCTTTCTAAGCTGCCTACATGGCAGTGAACGGACACTGGATAGATTTATTGTTGCAGCAAATTTTCTAAGCTGCCTACATGGCAGTGAACGAAACGTGCAGTGAAATGGTTGATGAGGTTGATTTCTAAGCTGCCTACATGGCAGTGAACCTTGGTCAATCTGAGAGAAAAGATTTTACAACTTTCTAAGCTGCCTACATGGCAGTGAACTCAAAACTGGCAAGCTTCCCTGCATTTGTTGATTTCTAAGCTGCCTACATGGCAGTGAACCAGCATCACGACTATTTGCTTTACCTCGGATGTTTCTAAGCTGCCTACATGGCAGTGAACGAGGCTTTGATCAAAGAGCAGAATCAGGCTCATTTCTAAGCTGCCTACATGGCAGTGAACTTATTAAGCTTATGATCGACATCGGTTGCTTCTTTCTAAGCTGCCTACATGGCAGTGAACAAGCTGAAATTAAGTAAGCGTCCGCTGAACCCCACTTTTCTTATTTGCTCAATATCCCGATAGTGTCCATTATTTATTAAATGGACATTATGTTTATGGCCTTAGACACTTTTATAGACACTGAACAAACGACAGAAAGAACCCGCAGAATCTTCGCAGCTGAGTTTAAACAGTACCTGGTCGAGCTTTGCCAGCAGCCAGATACGTCAGTAGCTAAGGTTGCAATGCAACATCAGATCAATGCCAATCTGCTGCATAAATGGATTCGCCAGTCCAGATCAATGCCCCCTGCATTAAAAAGCCCATCCAGTCCACAGACCGACTTTCTTCCCATCATTCTTCACCCGACTCCAGTCAGACAAGAAGCACCTCCGCCACCTGTGCCAGAGAAGAATGCTGTCGCTCATATCAGGATTCCATTGCATAAGGAACAAGGTTCCGCACGGGATCAGATGATCGAGATCGACTGGCCGGTGGAATCGGCAAAGGAATTACTGCCTTTAATTCAGGGCTTGATCAAATGATCCGTATCGATGAAATCTGGCTTGCTACCCAGCCGATGGATATGCGTGCAGGTATGGATACTGCCATGGCTCAGGTGCTGAGAGCATTTGGCTATATCAAACCACACTGCGCCTACCTGTTCTGTAATAAACGTGGCCATCGCATGAAAGTACTGGTGCATGATGGACTGGGCATCTGGCTGTGTGCCCGGCGGTTGGAACAGGGCAAATTTCACTGGGCTCAGGTTCACCAGGGTGAAACCGTGGCGATCAGCCCGGAACAGTTACAGGCGTTAATTCAGGGTCTGCCCTGGCAGAGAATCGGCTTACAGCAGGTGGTGAATATGCTCTAAACCAAGCTCATCCATTCTGCTATTCTCCAAACGTTTTATTTACACATATTCATGATCTCAGCCATACTGCGGTCATGAATACGCTGCCTGATTTAAGCCAACTGACCCATGAACAACTGCTGGAATTTACCCGGCAGTTGGCGCTGCAGCATCAACAACTCGCAGAAGATAAACAACAATTAGATGCCAAAGTTCAACATCTTGAAGTCACGAATCAACATCTTTCCATTCTTAATCAAAAATACGAGCATGAGCTTGCGCTATTTAAACAGCATAAATTCGGCAGTAAAAACGAACATCTAAGCGCAAAACAAATCCATCTATGGGACGAAGCGGTCGAAGAAGATATTGCTGCGGTTGATCTGGAACTGGAACGGCTGAATGCAGATAAAACCAATGCAGCTGCGCAGAAAGCCCCAGTCAACAAACCTAAACGTCGACCACTGCCAGATCACCTGCCAACCCTCCGTATTGAGCATGAACCTGCATCAACCCAATGTGCTTGTGGCTGCACCTTGCGTCGTATTGGCGAAGATATCAGTGAAAAACTGAATTTCAGACCGGCACAGTTCTATAAGGAACAGCATGTGCGTGGCAAATGGGTGTGTGATCAATGTGACACACTGACCCAACAAGCAATGCCGGCCTATGTGATTGAGAAAGGAATCGCTGCACCTGAACTGCTTAGCCATGTACTGGTGTCTAAATATGCCGATCATTTACCACTGTACCGTCAACGTCAAATCTTTCTACGCGCAGGTGTTGATCTGTCCAGATCAACCTTATCTGACTGGATAGGTCGCTGTGGTGTAGAGTTAGAAGGCCTAACCGATGCATTAAGGAAGGTGATCCTACAGCAAGCGGTGATTCATGCAGATGAAACACCTGTCACCATCATGCGGATGGATGATAAAGATAAAAAACCGAAGAAAGGTTATGTCTGGGCTTATGCAACAACTCAATATAATCCAATTCAAGCCGTGATTTATGACTTTCAGGATAGCCGTTCAGGTCAGCATGCTGAAGAGTTCCTGAAAGGCTGGCAGGGTCATCTGGTCTGTGATGATTACAGTGGCTACAAAGCACGCTTTAGATCAGGTCAGGTCATTGAGGTGGGCTGCATGGCGCATGCACGTCGTAAATTCCATGAGTTGCATGTGACTGGAAAAAGTCAGATTGCAGAACAGGCTTTGTTCTTGATTCAGAAGCTCTATGCGATAGAGGCTGAAATAAGAAAAAATACCGACGGTACAGCAGAACAACGCTATAAGTACCGGCAACAGTATAGTCAAGCTGTTATGCAGCAACTGTATGAATGGCTGACACAACATCAACTTGCAGTACCCTTAAGCTCTGCAACTGCTAAAGCCATCAATTACAGCCTAAAACGTTGGGAAGCCTTAAGCCGTTATCTGGATGATGGCAATCTACCTATTTGCAATAATTGGGCAGAGAATCAAATGCGGCCTTGGGCTTTGGGGCGTAAGAACTGGTTATTTGCAGGTTCGCTGCGCAGTGGTCAGCGAGCGGCAAATATCATGACTTTAATCCAGTCAGCAAAACTGAATGGGCTGGATCCGTATGCCTATTTAAGTGATGTGCTGAAAAGGTTGCCGACACATAAAGTGACTCAAATAGAAGAATTACTGCCACACCGCTGGAAACCTGAACCCCGTTAAAACATAGCAATGGGGTTCAGCGGATGTTTAC